>CAZZKP010000010.1:0-27776 GCA_964654675.1 uncultured Bifidobacterium sp.
CCAAGAGGAATTGGCCGATAAAATCAATGAATACGATGTTTTGATCGTAAGAAGTGCGACGAAAGTCCATGAGAATATCCTCAATGTATCAAATCTAAAATTGATCGCTCGCGCCGGTGTCGGTTTGGATAATATCGATATCAAAGCGGCTGGATTAAAGAACATTCCTGTTGTCAATACACCCAATGCAAGCAGTCGCTCGGTTGCAGAATTGGTTTTTGCTCATTTGTTCTCTTTATCCCGCTTCTTACACAAAGCCAACCGTGAAATGCCAACCCATGGAATCGATGGTTTTAAGGAAATGAAAAAAGTGTATTCTGATGGATTCGAGTTGATGGACAAGAAAATGGGTATCATTGGATTCGGAAGAATTGGTCAAGAGGTCGCAAAAATGGCGATTGGATTGGGCATGGAAGTGCTTGTTTATGATTATAAACAAAGGGAATTTGACGTAGTTGTTTCATTGTCTAATGCCTATAAATCAAACAATTTCAAGGTTACCCTCAAGGGTCAGTCTTTGGATGTCGTTCTGTCACAATCCGATTGTATTTCTTTGCATACCCCCGGCAGCGAGGAAGTAATGAATGCGGAAAATATCGCCAAGATGAAGAAAGGTTCGGTTTTGATCAACTGTGCTCGAGGTGGCGTTGTCAATGAGCAGGCTTTGGCTGACGCATTGGCGAGCGGTCATATTTCAGCGGCGGGTGTGGATGTGTTTGTGAATGAACCACCTACCAATGATTTGATGATAAGTCAAACCAATTGCAGTTTATCTCCTCATATAGGCGCAAGTACAAAGGAAGCCCAAGAAAGAGTAGGGATAGAATTGGCCGAGAGAATCACTTCGTTTTTTAAATAATAGAGCGCAGTGATTCGGGTATTTCCATTTTCTTCTTTGATTCCAGCGGAAGAAATGCAACAATCGGTACCGACTTACGGTTCTGGGAAATTGCCTCAAGCCATTTTGGAGTCGTTGGCCAGGGAAAATCCGAATAGTTTTATCCGTGTGGTAAAACCACAATATGTCGACGCCAGTATTGAACAAGGGACGAGTCAGTTCTATCAATCGAGCGCCAATCACCTCAATGCGTTAATTGATGGAGGTAAGATTTTGAAACATGCGCCAAGTGTTTTTTTATATGAACAAAAACAACCGGGTGCTCAAGCCCTGCGCGGTGTGGTTGTTTCTGTCGCGGCGACATCCTATCTGGGAGGTTTTGTAAAAAAGCATGAAAACGTATTGGAAAATAAATGTCATCGCTTGGCTAAACATGTCGCGGCCTTGAATAGTGTCGCTGAGCCAGTATTGTTATCGAACAAATTGCCCGTTTCCCTTTTGGAAAATTTGCATCATTTCGAATTGACATCTCCCGTAGCGAAAACGAAATGTGCCCAAGGTTTCGACCACATTCTTTGGAAATTGAATCAAGAACAAGCTGAGACTGTGATTTCCTCATTGGAGACTTTAGATTCATTGTATATTGCCGATGGACATCATCGCATGGCTGCAGTAAGCGAATATTTGCTCAATGTCGGAAAATCTGATTCGCAAGGTGTGATGTCGTTGATTATGGATAGCGATGAACTTTTGATTAAGTCATTTCATCGTCTGCTCAAGAATGTCGGGGAGGTGGATATTGAAACTCATTTGCACAAGGTGGCTTTGAAATACCAGAAACACCAACTTTTGGATGATGAAACGATGGATGCGAATTCGGTGGCCATCATTAGCAAGCAAGGGGATTATTTGGTTGATCTCGGTGAAAGCGAAACCCAAAGCAACGCAGTGCGTAAACTGGAGGTGAATCGCATTGAAACACTGCTGTTTCCCTCAATGTTTGGGATACATGATACGAGCAAGGACGATCGCATGGCTTTTATGCGGGGCGACACACCGATTTCTCAAATCAAAAATTTGATTGAACAGGGAAACTTTGATTACGCTTTTATTCTGCCCGCGAATTCATTTGGACAGGTGATGGAGGTTGCGGATCAGGGATTGACGATGCCACCCAAAAGTACATGGGTGGAGCCCAAATTATTGACGGGTTTTATCACTCAGTTGTTTGATTAAAACAACGACATTTGTTTTTTGGATTCAGCAGGTTTTAGGTTGAAAATCACCCCCAATTCTTTGTGAATCATTTCAATGGTTTCAATTTGTAAACTGTAAACGCTTGAAGTTTTTACATTTTTCATTTTGATCAACCCACCATCTTTTAACTTTTGCAGATGGCCGGATACAGTACTTTGGGAATAGGGCAGCTGGTCCACGATGTCTTGACATGAACAAGATCCATTTTCCAGCAGATGCTTCAATATCAAAATACGCGCTGGATGGCCCATTGCTTTGATTCCATCCGCCAACAGAACCAATTGATTTTCAAATTTTCCTTTTATCGCCATTTGATTGTCTTAATCGCTAAATGCAAATATAAGGCGCGAATTTTATCGCAAAAAAACAATGGAGTTAAATGAAGTCGATTAATTTGTGAATGGGTCTACGAACTTTATTAGCAGATGCCAATGGGTCGGTATTTTGGTCTCTATATCCCACGGCCAGAATGACGGCTGCGTGCAAATCCTGCTTTTCCAATCCTAAGATTTCGTTCACTGCGGGAGCAGAGAATCCTTCCATTGGTGTAGCGTCGATTTGTTGACTTGCCGCTGAAACCATGGCTGTTCCAAGCGCGATGTATGCTTGCTTACTGGCCCAAGACTCTATCTCTGCAGGAGATTGTTTGGATAAATATCCCCAAACCATGCCTCTAAATCCAGCCAATGATTCAAGGGTGACACCCCTTGTTTCAGCAATGAGTGCCATATACTCGTCTACTTTGGTTTCTGTCACAGATTTCCAAGAGGCAAAAACGATCAGGTGAGAAGCCTCTGTTGATTGGGGCTGATTGTTCAATGCGGGTTTGAGCTGGTTTCGCAGTTCAGGATTTTCTATGACAAAGACATGGAAGGGTTGAATTCCCAGTGATGTAGGGGTGAGCCTAATTGACTCCAAGATATCATGCAAAGAAGATTGTGGAATAGATTCTCCGTTGTAACGTTTTGTGGCATAACGCCAGTTTAGGTGATGATTGATAGACATTGCTGCAAATTTACAACAGGGCTCATGAAGTTCTGTTGGATTTTTAACGGTTTAATGTGTGATTTTTGTTATTGATATTCAATTGGATAGTCAGGGGTTTTGATAGAAGGCCAAAAAATATCATTTATTTGCAGCGATTTCCTTTGAAATTCCAATAATTGTCCTAATTTTGCAGTCCCGTTTAGTACAAGCACAATGGGAGTTTAGCTCAGCTGGTTCAGAGCATCTGCCTTACAAGCAGAGGGTCGGGGGTTCGAATCCCTCAACTCCCACAAAAAGCCTCAAAGAAATTTGGGGCTTTTTTTATGCTCAAGATTCACCAATGCTGGGTTTAATTATGGCTTCTAAGACAATTTCGAAGGCCGTAGGTAGGTATTGATTCATTACACCATCTTTATCCCCAATCTATGTAATTGTCCGTAATGGCTCATTAGTGCATCAAAGAAAGTGCGGTGAGACTTGTAAGGAAGGTCGAATTCCGCACAGGTTTGTCTTACGATTCTTGAGATTTCAGGGTAATGAACATGACATACTGTTGGAAAAAGATGGTGTTCAATTTGAAAGTTCAATCCCCCAAAAAACCATGTAATGAGTGGGTTCTTTTCGGCAAAATTCGCCGTTGTTTTTACTTGGTGTATCGCCCAGCTGTTTTCCATATTGCCATCGTTGTCCGTCGATGTAAAGTACTCCATGTCCTCGCCTACATGCGCGGGTTGCGTTGCCAAAGCCAGAATAATCCCACTGATAAAGTGGTGCATGAAAAATCCGGCCAAAGTATGCCCATAGCTAAAATGCGATGTGTAAATTGGGAGAAGTAATGTAATTGGCCAATACAGTGCTTTGATCGTTATGATTTCCAGGAGAGCTTGTCTATTGGTGCGACCCATGCGACCATATAAATTTTGTTTGCTGTATCTGTAATATTGATCAAAATCTTTGCTCAGAATCCAGATAAAAGGAAAAATCATATACAAAATTGAGACATAAATAGACTGTAGCCGATGAAATGCTTTGTGCGGGTGCTTCGGGGTGAATCGAATGATTGTTTTTCTGATGTCTTCATCATACCCTACGATGTTTGTGTATGTGTGATGAAAAACGTTGTGCTGAATTTTCCAGTTTACGTTGTAAGCCCCTACCAAGTTTAGTGTGCCCCCCATCATATTGTTGATCCACTTTTTGGATGAATAGGCACCATGATTCGCATCGTGCATGATGGTTAGTCCAATACCAACCATTCCCAGGCCTGTAATGGCCCAAAGTCCGTATTGCATACCCAAAGTACTTACCTCGCCGAAAATCAAATAGGATAAGGGAATAAAATACAGCAGCAGGATTATGATCGACTTGGAGACCATCTTGAAATTCGCATATCGACTCATATTATTTTCCTGGAAATAGTCGTTTACGCGCTTGGTTACCAATTTGAAAAATTCAGGATTTTGATTTTGGTTGAAAAATACTCTAGGCTGTTCCATGTTATTTTGCATTCAAACTTATTGATATTTCAAGCCTTGGTATTACGGAAAATCACAAAACGCCCACATTCATTTTACGGAATTTTGCAACTATAATTTGTCGATTAAATGTTGGTGAGGGTTTCCTTACTTTGGATAACTTCGCAATATGAGAGACGAATCAAAAGCCTTTTTGGAAAAATACTTGAATAATGTGAGCCCAACGGGTTTTGAACACTCCGGTCAATCTATTTGGTTGGATTATCTGAAGCCTTACATACAGGAAACCATCGTGGATACCTATGGGACCGCGGTGGGTGTGATCAATCCAGGTCAGCCCTATAAAGTTGTATTAGAGGCTCATGCCGACGAAATTTCTTGGTTTGTCAATTATATTACCGACGATGGCTATCTCTATGTCATTAGAAATGGTGGCTCTGACTTTCAAATTGCCCCGTCTATGCGATGCAATGTGCACTGTGAAGGCGGTCAAATCGTAAAAGGGGTCTTCGGTTGGCCTGCAATCCACGTGAGAACCGATAAAAACCCCGAAGCCAAACAAGAGAATGTCTTCATTGATCTTGGATGTTCCACAAAAGCGGAGGTCGAGGCGCTGGGCGTACACGTAGGCGCTGTCGCTGTATTCGAAGCCGATTGTTTCTGGTTGAATGAGAATTATTTGGTGGGTAGGGCGCTCGACAATCGAATGGGTGGTTTTATGATCGCCGAAGTGGCCCGAATTTTATCTGAAAAAGGCGATAAATTGCCATTTACCTTGTATTTGGTAAACAGTGTTCAGGAGGAAATCGGTTTGCGTGGTGCAGAAATGATATCAAGACGACTTCAGCCAGATGTTGCTATCGTCACCGATGTTACCCACGATACGCATTCTCCCTTGTACAATAAGAAGATTCAAGGCGATTGTAAGTGTGGCAAAGGAGCGGTTGTAACCTACGGACCAGCGGTGCAAAACAACCTTTTGCAACATATCATTGGAGTGGCTAAAGAAAAAGAAATCGCTATCCAACGCAATGCCGTAAGTCGCAGCACCGGGACAGATACTGATTCATTTGCGTACTCCGGCATGGGCGTGGCGTCGGCCTTGATTTCCCTGCCTTTGAAGTATATGCACACCACTGTGGAAACCGTACACGAATCTGATGTTGAGAGCTGCATTCAACTGATGTATCATTCTGTCATGTCGTTGAAAGCTGGACAACAATTCAACTACCTGTAAGTCATGCAGTTACTCACCATGAAGCGAGTTCCGGTCCCAAAAGGGAGTGCTGTCTTTTCATATCTGGCTTGGCCATGGCTGAAGTTGATTTCCCTATTGCCTTTTTGGCTATTGTATGGAATCTCCAATGGGATCCGGTTTATTCTCTATCATGTTCTAGGTTATCGGGTAAAAGTCGTTCGCGAAAACCTAAAAAATTGCTTTCCAGACCTAAGCAACGATGAAAGAAAAACAATTGAAAGAAAGTACTACAGCCATTTATCGGATTTGTTCGTTGAAACCATTAAAGGAATGTCCATTTCGGAAAAACAGATGCGCGAAAGGATGCTAAATATCGACCAACATGAGTATGATAAACTTCATCAGGAGGGCAAAAGCGCTATCATCGTAATGAGTCATTGCGGCAACTGGGAATGGATTTGTTTGATGTCGCAAATCGTTTGTCAACAGAGAGTTCAGTGTCTATACAAAACATTGAGTAATCCGGGGTTTGACCGTTTGATGTTTTTGGTTCGATCTAAATTTGGTGCGAGCCCAATTCCGATGGAACAGACGCTTAGGGTTTTGGATGCGAACAAAGAAGTTGTTACGGTAAACGCTTTCATTGGAGATCAAAATCCAAGCTCAGGAAAAGGTGCTGCTTGGGTGAATTTCTTAGGACAAGATACTGCCTTTATGATGGGCGCTGAGAAAATTGCAAAAAAATTGGATTGGCCCGTCTATTACCTCAGTTCGTCAAAAATAAAAAGAGGGTATTATCAAGCCCATACTGTGCCGATTTGCCTGGATCCAAAGTCGACCAAAGACGGCGAAATTACCCAGTGGATCGCCAATCATACAGAGAAAGAAATTTTACATCAGCCCCATATTTGGTTGTGGAGTCATCGAAGGTGGAAACACAAGCGAAATGCATGATGATATTAAATATTTGGTTTAGTTAATTCTATTTAATATCCTCATTATCAATGGTTTGAATTATTTCAAAAATGCATCCACAATCTCTTCTTTCAATACATTGACCTCTCCGAACGCTGCGTTTTTGGGCTTCGAAACAAATTTCCGTAACGTGGCAATCACTGGCACTACCTGCTGGGTTTTGGCTTTGGAGTTTTTGGCTGCTTGCTGGGCGGCAAATTCAATGACCGACTGCGGAAATTCAGCGCCTTTTTTTCGGACAATGACATGAGAGCCAGCAACATCTTTTGCATGAAGCCAAAGATCGTTCTTCTGACAGAGTTTCAGCATTTGATCGTTGGCCTTATTGTTCTTGCCAATCCAAATCGTAAAGCCTTGAAATTCCAACGTTTTATAGGGTAGGGTATCGGGTTGCTTCGCCTCTGGTTTGGCGACATTGGATTTTTGCAATGGCTTCAATGTTTTGAATTCCGTTGCCGCCGTTGCCGATTGTAACGAAGATTCCAACGATGACAGTGTTTTCTCCGTGGTAATTACTTGGTCCTGCAATTTGGAAATTTCAATCGACTCGTTTTTTGCCTTGCCGTAGTACTTTTTTGCATTTTCGGCTGCGTTTAGCTCTGGATTGAGCTTGATCCAAATGCGCTGATCCGTGTAATAATCAGTCACGAGGGCTTTTGTAAGCCCCGGTTTAATGGAATGCGCATTGGTCAGTATCAAATCACCCAGTTCTTTGTTGCTTCTTCGTGTCTCAATTTCCGTCAACCGCTTTTTTGCCTCAGACAGGATCTTCCTCAAATGTTTGATCTTCTTTTCAAGATTGCTTGTTATGTTATTCTTGGCCTGGTCAAAATAGTACTTTCTGATAAATCGCAATTGCACATCAACCAATCCTGCAATGGAAAAGGGCTGGTCATTTATATGTAGAGGACTGAGCGAAACGTCGCCCTCTAATTCAATCGGTTTCACATCGTGCAGTGGCTGGAAATTGCCATGGTTCTCATTGATGTCGGGGTATTGGAATTCCCAATCGGATTTTTGCGATAATCTAAATATTTGTATCGTTTCCGAAGTTTGAGGCTTGCGTAGCATGACATTTCCATACTTTCCAAATCCCTTGAACCACAATTCCAGTCGATTGCTAAATACGATGCAGATCCAACGGTCTGATGGGTCGTTGACAATTTTAAATATGGGTTGATTTTCGATCTCCTTGAACTGTAAGATGCCTTTGCGGTAATCGTTGCTATCAAAAATGCGATCGCTGGACAATATCATCAAATGTCCGTCTAGGAATTTGACCTCCAAAGTGATGTGCGTTTCACGATGGCTGACAAATCGCAAATACAGCGTGTCTTTGTCAAAACTCAAGCCTCCCTCGAAAAAACCATCCCTCAATGCTTCGCGCAAATGGTCGGCCCATGCGTTGTAAATCCAATTCACGCTAAACATGGGGCGAATTTCGGTAATATTTATGACTTGGGTCGTAACAAAGTGACGGACGATGATAATACCCGCTTGGCCTGATGGTTTCCTTTGAATTCAACTACAACGGCATAGACTCCCTCTGGGCAGGGTTTGCCCGCAGAATCGCCATTCCAGCGCTGGGAAGTCTTTGTGCTTTCAAATACAATTTCTCCCCAACGATTCATGATGTATACTGTGGTTTCTGTTGCGCCATAAAGCTGACAATCCAATTCATCATTGATTCCATCGCCATTGGGCGAAAAAGCATTGGGTATGAATGCAAATATCGTATCCTTGTAACAGATGTCTTCCACAGCGGTGTCTTTACATCCACCTTCATTTTCGATGGCTAGCATTACTCTGTAGGTGGTCTGCAATCCGTTAAATGTGTGAATAGGATTGATGTTGGGATCAAAAAAGTCAGACTTGCCATCGCCCCAATTCCAAATTCCTTTGGTTCCGCCTGCGCTTTGATTGATGAATGTCGCCGTTTGATCCAAGGGTGTTAGACAATCGGTATTGGTGCTTTTTTGAATCGAAAAGCCGGCTTGAATCGCTTGATAGCCCGGTATTTCAATGATCGTATCTCCTGTACATCCTGTTTTGTTATCGATGATTGTCACTCTGTAGCGATTGTCAGCCGGAGCAATCATTGTGTCCTTCGCGTAATTGGGATCATGACTCCATTTTGTTTTAAATGGATTGCCGTTGCCCAATTTCACATGAGCCCAACCGTTTAATCCTCTGCAAACGGTATCACTGACTGTTGTCAGACTCCAAATCCTAGGATAAACATAAATTTTTGCCGTATCCGCAGCATTGTCGGAGCAACCATCGCTACCCGTAATAATCAAATTGCCACTCTTATTTCCAATGTAAAAAGTCTTGAGTCCGATTTGTCCATGCGACCAATTGATTTTTTGATTTGCAACAATTCCACCACCTATGGTTGCATTTAATGTGACAATCGTTCCGTAACAAACGCTGTCTTTTTGGGGTGAAACGGAGACGGAAAGGGGCGTGTTGACGGTGAAGGGCATACTGTCTTTTGTTGCACATGCATTGATGTTGAGTTTGTAATACACCTTGAGATTTCCTTGACGTGCCAGTTTGGGGTTGATATTGCTGCCAATCACACCTGTTCCATAAAAAATACCGCCTGCGGGTTGTGCTTGAAGTGCGAATAATGAATCTTTGGAACAGTAAAATGTGGGCGAGTTGAACTTGATTTTAGGTACAGTATCTACGAAAATGCTCAAGGAATTTAGGCAGCCAGTGGACGACATGTAGCTTATCACATGCTTGCCTTTTCCGGCCTTAGAAGGAGAGAAGGTGCCTGTTGAATTGGTGATTCCATTGCCCCAAAAAATGCCCTTTGAATCTTTTTTAAATAAATTTATCGGTTTATCAATCAGACATATAGATGTATCTGTTTGAATTAATGGTTTATTTCTAACAACAACAATTAAGGTATCGTCACATCCTTTAGAAGAATAAAAGATTTTGAACAACCCAGGTCCAGTCATTTGAGGGTTGAAGGACTGTTTTTTGACTACACCCGGTCCGGACCACGTTCCTCCGGCAATTGAAGTTTGTACTCCTTTGCTATTGATTAATGTGGTTGTGTCCTCATGACAGAAGAAAAGTGTATCGGGTTTAAGGATTTGATTGTTAATGATATAAACGAATTTCTTGTCTTGGCATCGGAGTGTTTTTAATGTCAGTGTATCGACATTGGATTTTCCGGGTTTCCACCAAGAAGGATCATAGATATTGCCAACTCCATTGATTCCTTTACCCGTCCATAAATAATTGGCATTGGGTCTGAATGATTTTAGCGTTTGTTTACCCGCGGAAGGACAGAAGGTGTCGTTTAGTCCGGCATCGCTCGGCAATACTGTGAGTTTAGTTGTATCTCTACATCCATTGACTGAAACATACAATATGTTATAGGTTTTCGGACCACCCATTATCGAAGGTTCGTAAGTGCCGTAATAATAATTGGTTAATCCTGAGAAATATTGCGGAAAAAGTCCAACCGGGGCGAATTTTAGTTTTGCATTGACGGCTGATTCACATACTGTATCAAATTTTGGCACGACGATGGACTGTACGTAAACAGTTTTTGGAGAAGTACAGCCTTTCCAAGTGTAGGTAAGTGTATATTTTCCGGCGGTATCAGGTGTGAAGTTGCCTGTCGAAGTGGTTTTTGGGCCAGTCCAAGTACCACCGGGAGGTCCGTACCAATACAGGGGGATGGCGGTTTTGCTCGGACAAAACATGTTTTCTAAATTCCACGGAGCCCAAACCGTGACGATGACTGTATCAGTACAACTGCCTATTTGATACCAAACTTTCGTCGCACCATAAACCAGGCTCGGTTTAAATTCACCCGTTGTCCCATTGACAATTCCGGGACCTTTCCATGTACCTCCTGCTGGAGTAGCGCGAAGCTTGAAACTGTTGTTATAATAGCAAACTTCAGTGTCCTGTTGGGCGGAAGGCGGTGAAAGTACTACGATGTCAATGGTGTCTGATCCCGGAGTGGAACTTCCATCTTGGACTTTTACGATGAATCGTTGGTTGCTCGTTAAACATTTTGTAAAAGGACCCTTGCCGCTCATCGTTGAAGGGATCCAGTTGTAAGTGTATTTGCTGCTATCTCCACCGGAGGCAGTCAACGTAATTTTCACACAATCGCCCTTACATATCGTGTCTTTATCGCTTTTTAAAGATACAATAATTGGGCAATTGGTAATAGAGAACTTATAAACGCTTGTCAATGGGTATATGCTATCACAGAAATCTCGATATCCGTGCTTGTGCGTCAATGTGTATTGACCATTCAAATACAATCCACTTTGCGTTTTTATTTCGATCAGTTGCGTAAGCCCTTTGCTACAGTTGATAGCGGTAATCTTTTTGATGCTTGGGTTACTCGGACCAACCAAAGTAGTATTGCCTAAATAAAATGAATCACATGGCATTGGTTGGTCCAATACAAATCGAAAAATGGAGTCTTTGCAATTGGGTGTGGGAATGGTTGGACTGGGTTGAGAGAATTTTACAGCAACAGGCGTAATCATTGAAATCACGACTTGTGCCTTCCAGCCACTGCAGGCGATACTTTTGTCTGATTTGAAATGAAGTGTAATAAAACTGTCTTTTGAAACAATCGTACCTGGCCCCACGTTTCCGCTCCATTTTCCAATTAACGATGCGCTGGTGTCTTTCCCATCAAAAATTCGTAAAACGTCGTTGTCTTTTTCAGTGCAAAAGCTTGAGAATTTCAGGGTAATCGACTTGGCCCCAGGAATGCTGATGGTTAATGTGGAATTTTCATTGTGATCGTAATCGCTTTTGTTCATGCCGCCGTCGGAATCCGTAATACTTCCTTTGCAAATGCGGAATCTACCGTTTTGCTGCTTTACGATTGTTTGAGCTTGCATCACGGTACACATCAAAAGGCAAATTGCCAAAAAGATATGTTTAGCGATAGGTTTCAAAATGCAAATTATTTGGTAATTGTAATGGTTTTTGTTTCCAACGTATTGCTCCAATGCTGCATTCGGTCTTTGATGCGCAATTGAAATTTTGTGGTTTCCGAGGTGCCTGCGCCTAACAAAAACACGTTTTTTAAGGTCACCTTAATCGTCCCGTGGATATTTACCTGTGTTCCAGCTGGTGCCAACGGCCTCACATGGTAGTAATCGGCTTTGGCAAATCGAACGTCTTTGATTTCCAAGGAGAGAGAGTCGGCGTTGTCGAATCCCAAATCTCCATCACCATCTGCATAATCAAATGAAATTACAACAGTATCTGTGAATTGCTTAAATGATGTTTGATTCAATGTGATTTTTGAAATAACAGGTTTTGGATCGCCTGTATAAAACCGCTCGGGTTTACAGCCAATGAATTCAATCATAACAAACAGCAGAATAACAGGAGGTTTCATCACTTGTATCAATTGAATTTTACCGCACAATAGGTCTTTAAAAAGAACATACTGTTGATGTTGGGAATTGTATAGTTCTTGTTGTTTGCGTCACTTATGGTGATACGAAACCAAACGACATCGTCTTTTATGTTTTTGCTGCCATCGTATGGAAAATGCCATAGATAATCGCAACTCGCAGAAAACAAGCCGCTTAGTGTTTTGTTAGAACTCTTAATTAACGGTTGTTCCTTTGTTGGGTCGAATTTTGAAGGATCGGATGAGCAGTTAATGGTGGCATTGGTCAGATTCCCAATGGCCGTATTGTCGTCGCTCAGCGAAAACCAAATTTCAACATTACTTCCCGCTGAAGTTTCTGCAACTTCATACTTTCCCGCTCGGGGCAGTGGGCTGCCATTTTGTAATACCTGAACGCCAAGCAATTGGGGTGGAAAATCTACCGTTGTAGGGGTTCTGCCAAGCCAATCTTTTGCACCGTCATTTATCCAAGCATTGACCCTGGCCACCCAGCTGTCTTTTTCGATGGGATACTTGCTTGATGGTTCAAGCGAAAGCGGCATGATGCCTGAGTTTCCGTTCAAATCTTTCACCATTCGATAGGGAAGCATACTACCCGATGCATTTTTGGGAATCACTCGTGTGAGATAACTCCCTGCGATGTCTTTTTTGATGACAGGCTGCTGAACCAGAGAATAGTAACTGCTTTCAACGGTTCTAAAATCGGGTTCGAAATTTCCATCGTGACAACCGCTATTTGCACAGGTGGGTTTGAATAGGCCCGCGTGTAGCCCTTGTATCGTGTGGTAATTCCAAGTGTCTTTTACAACAACGATTGTGTCTTTTCCGTGAGGAAATGGATTTTTAATATTGCTTCTATCGTCTTTACACGATGTAAATATCGTGCTAAGCAAAATGGCCATTGTTTGGAATCCAATATGTAGGGGCTTGCTTTTCAACTTACGGTCTGGGTTATCAAATTCTGTTATATAGACTCTTCGCCAAAGGGTCAATCAATCCCGCATTGGTAACAGGGTCTAAGATTCCAAAGATATCTGCGATGGTGGGCACGATGTCTGTTAGTCTTCCTACAGGTTGTGCGGAGCTGCCAACACGCAAATTGGGAACTCCTTTACCCAACATCACACTCCAAACTCTCAGGGCGTTTGCATCACTGTGGTCATAAGACACCCAGTCGTTTTGGTCTAAAATGGGGTTTGGGGTTTCGTTTCTACCGCATTCTGGCGCTACAATCATGATTGTATTGCCACTCATTTCGGGAATATTGTTTTGAATGTACTGCCATAGCCAACCCGTGATGTGGTCTGCACGATGCAAATTCTGTAAATAGCCAGTGAAATTGCTATGGCAAGAATCCACACCAGAAATGTTTACCGCGAGCATTTTGGGCTTAAACTCCTTTAATACCTCGGCGGCATACATCATGTTCAGGGCATCTCCTGTATCTGCGACTGGGGGACTTGCCAATTGTCCGGCTTGCTGCTTTTGAAATACGCTTTTGATAAAATCCTTGATTCTTGTGCGTTCTTCGTCCGTATTGCTGATACTTGTAATTTGGTCTTGGGTTAATGCGAAACTCTGGTCTAAAAAGTTCTTCATGAAATACATGGGCTCAAGATCCGTTCTGCTATAGGTCTTAGCGTTCCCAAGCACTTCTTTACCTGCGCTGCTAAATGTGACAGGTGCCGCAAACATATTTGCACCGTAGTTGAGGCCATAATCTTTGTGATTGCTCGAATTCAATAGTGGGGTAGAATTCCCAATTCCATTGGCGATAAACCAATTGTCGGTTGCTGAAAAACCTGCGTGTTTGCGTAAATACTCAAAAATGGTGGGGTAGGCGGGTCTAACTTTTAGTCCTTGGGCTGTGCCGGCATTGCCTGTGAGTAGCGTGTTTAATCCAACATAATGTCCTGCACTTTGCGCTTTCACTTCTGGAAAAAGCAAACCGGATTTTTCCATGCTCTGTGTGAGTAGTTTTGGAATTGGCTCTGATCCCGCAGGCATTCCTGAAACACTCGTTCCATAGGCGATTTTCTTAACAGGAGCAGCGCCTTCGAATAAATTCGGCATGATATTTCCTGCCGCGCCAGAAACCCCTTGACTGTCCTCGAGATATCGTCCTAAAATACTCTCTTGCTGACGTACCCCGCCTGCAAACATCACCAAAACCACGTGATCTGCCTTTTGGCTGCCTGATTTTGCAAACAAACGTCCCGAAGGAAGGATGTATGGAGCAGCAATTGCACCGCCAAGAGCAATACTCGATTTGGTTATAAAGTTCTTTCGATTCATTCTTGGTTGTTAATAGTATTGATATTCATCGCTCGTGGCAAAGGATGTGTATACCATTTCCACGGTGACTGCGCTGTTTTTGTTGATGTACTGTTTGAAAAAAGCTTTTTCGCCTTCGCTCGGATATCGCAGATAAAATCTTTTGTAGGTGTTGATTACAAAGGCCTCAATGTCCTGTCTCATCAAAGTATTTGTGGGCATTTGAATGCTACCCGTATTGAAGTAATTGCTGAGAAGCATTTCACTCGCCACATCTTGATCCCCAATGGAGTAAAGTACGTTCTGGGTTTTATACAATTGATTGGGTGAAATCGCCGATTGATAGAGGTTTGTATAAAGAATTGAGATGTACTCAGCATCGTTCTTTTTCTTGGTTTTACGACTCTTGTCTTCTGTAACATGGGTGTTCTCAACGCCAAAGCCTATGTGCTGCTCTTTTTTGCAACCCATTGATAAACAAACATATAAAACTAGCAACAAGACCTTATTCAAATTGCGCATATTCGTCGGTAATTAAAATGTTCTCCAATATTTCTTCAATCCGGTGATTTTTCATGAAAGGGTAAAAGAGTTTAGATACTTCCCCCGTTGTTGGTTCTCTTTGTACCATGATGTAGTAAAACCATCGAATTTGCCCTTCGTGGAACGCGTCAGATTCGGTAAGAGCTTGACAAAATTCATTTTTGTTTGAGGCCCATCGACCAAAAAGAGATCGAGACATGTTTTTTTCAATGATGTCGAAGGCTCTGTTAAATTCATCCGTTGTTGGCTTACGTGAAAGTACATTGTCGAATGCGGCATTTACGTAATTGAAACTATTCATGTTGATATCATCGTAAATGGAATTGTTAATCATAAGCGCTGTCATTTGGCGATAATCGATCATGTTTTTGCGAAACAATATTCTACTATTGAGTAGGTCGAAATATTTCTTTCGATAGTCGTAATAACGATATACCCTTGTAGAGTCGCCTTCCAATCGAGCGATTACAATGGCAAAATCCAAATTTCCTATGTATTGGGCGATACTTGGATCCGAGGCCCCCTCGAGGAATCTGGCTTTCGAAATATTATAAATTCTCTGGGCAAAAGCGTGTCTGTACGATGAATCACCTGAATGATACGTGGTGTCATACAACAGTGTCCGAATCAAACGTCTTCTGCAACTGTCGTGTAAATTGGCGCGTTTTAATTGGGCTGTAAAGCTATCTCTTTCCCTGTTTGTTGATTCTCTCCCCAACAGGTCAATGAATATTCTTTGCACATAGTTCTCTATACGTAATGTGCTGATGCTCTGATACTTGGGGAGTTTATTGTTGGAAATTTCTATATTCTCTGATTTCGTACAAGCATTCAGTAATGATAGGAGAATAATTCCCCAAATCATAGGCTTTATACGATTATTCAGCAATGGCATTGGTCAAATTTACATTTTAGTCCAATGAATTCCAAGTTTATGACCTTCATCATTTTTATGAGCGCTTCCTTTTAATTAGTTTCGTACCATAACTAGAAAAATATGCCTTTTTATCATAAATCTGGACAAATCCCTGCAAAGCGTCACACGCAATTTCGTAAACCCAACGGGGAATTGTATGCTGAAGAATTGGTCAGTACTGAGGGTTTTAGCAGTATTTACTCATTGGTTTATCACTGTCATCCACCTACATTGGTAAAAGCCATGGGTGAGCCTTGGAGCGTAGAACCAAAAGTGGCCGTGGAAAAAAATATGCAGCACCGCAGTTTCTTGACTTTTAAAACAAAGCCAGATAGTGATTTTCTCAAAAGTAGGAAAGTGTTGTTGATGAATTCGGATGTTCAAATGGGTAGTGCCGCCCCCACGGAGGGTTTTTCTGATTATTTCTACAAAAACTCAGACGCGGATGAAGTGCTTTTCATTCATGAAGGTACCGGAATACTTAAAACCATTTATGGTAATATCAACTTTGAATACGGTGATTATTTGGTGATCCCTCGAGGAACAATTTATCAATTGCATTTTAACGATAAAGACAATAGAATTTTCTTTGTAGAGTCTCCAACTCCGATACATCCGCCCAATCGTTATATGAATAAAAGCGGACAGTTGATGGAGCATTCACCCTATTGTGAGCGCGACATTAAGTTGCCTGAAAATTTGGAAACCCACGATGAAACAGGTGACTTTAAGGTGCTCATAAAGAAGCAGGGAATGATATGGCCATATACCTACGCAACGCATCCGTTTGATGCAGTGGGATGGGATGGCTACTTGTATCCGTATGCTTTCAGTATTCATAATTTTGAGCCCATTACAGGTCGTTTACATATGCCGCCTCCCATTCACCAAACCTTTGAAGGTCGGAATTTTGTCATTTGTAGTTTCGTGCCCCGCATGTATGATTATCATCCCTTGTCAGTACCGGCACCCTACAATCACAGCAATGTAGATTCTGATGAAATTCTTTACTATGTGGCTGGTGATTTTATGAGCCGAAAACACGTGGAGCGCGGTATGATTTCATTGCATCCCAAAGGAATTCCACACGGACCTCATCCTGGTACCGTTGAAAAGAGCTTGGGCAAACAATCTACCGAAGAACTTGCCGTAATGATTGACCCGTTTTACCCCTTAATGATCACCCAAGAAGCGATGGATATGGAAGATCCTACCTATTGGAAATCTTGGGTAGAATGAGTTAACTTTGGTCTGAAATGACAAAATACTTGCTTTGCGTTTGTGCGCTATACCTTTCTTGTCCCGTTTTTTCTCAACAGTCCAATCATACCAAGCCTTATCACAAAATTGTGAGGAAGGTTGAACGTGATTTGCATCGCATCGAAAAAAAACAATGGAAGTCTCGTGAAAATGGGGAGGATGAATCAGAAAACGAAGGTTTTCACCAAGAGAGAAGGGAATTTCGCAAAGAACATTCAACACCGGATGGTTACTGGAAGCAAGAGTGGATTTCTACCATGAATCCAACATTGGGCCGACCTACACCAGAGGTTCTTTTGGATGAAATCAATGCACAACAATCCAAATCTTTGAACAGAAGGTCGATGCCGGGAACCACCAAAACCACATGGGTATCTCGTGGACCCAATAACGTCGGTGGAAGATGTCGCGCCATCGCCTACGATCCCACCGTTACAACAGGCAAAAAAGTGTGGGCCGGAGCCGTGACTGGCGGTTTATGGTATAATAACGATATAACCAACGCCAATAGTGCTTGGCAGTTCGCGTCCGGCCTTTGGAGTAATTTGGCGGTAACTTGCATCGCATTTGATCCAAATGCACCAGGAACCATGTACGTAGGTACTGGAGAGGGCTGGGGTTCAACGCCTTCAACCAGCAGAGGATTGGGAATTTTTAAAAGTATAGATTCTGGAAAGACATTTACTCAGTTAACCGCCACAAAATCATTCTATTATATAAACGACATTTTGGTGAGGAACGAAGCGGGGAAAAGTGTCATTTATTGTGCAACCGATATGCAGTATTTCTCCGGAGCTTGGCATGGCACTTCCGCCGTGGGATTGATGAGAAGTACCAACAATGGAGTCACATTCAGCAATGTAATGCCATCCATTCCAAGCAGTAGCAATGTTTATGTAGTGGCTGATATCGAACTGGGCGCCGACAATCGGATTTGGGTGGGTACCAGGCAGAATTATCTTCAAACAGCAACCGATAAAGGGGGCGGTCGAATTTTGTATTCCGACAATGGAACTACCTGGTCAGTGGCATACGCTCATACAAATCAGGCAGGTCGGGTAGAAGTCGCCTGTGCCCCAAGTTCTGCTTACACGTTGTATGCTGTTTTTGAAGCAGCCGGAAAGGTAGATACTCTCATTCGTAGTCATAACAAGGGGAAAACTTGGACATCGATTTCTAAGCCCAAAGATGCGGATGTGGGTATTCCAGGGACCGACCCATCGCGAGGTCAAGCATGGTATGATTTAACCTTGGCTGTTTCGCCTGTTGATACCGCCGTAGTCATGGCCGGGTTCGTAGATGTATTTCAAACCCAAAATAGAGGCGTTGCTTGGCAGCAAGTGGGAAAATGGAGTAATAACTCGGGATTGGCCAATTTAAATTGCGCATATGTGCACGCTGATATTCATGCTTTCACCTTTAAGCCCGGAACTACGGAATGCCTAATCGGTACCGATGGTGGGATTTTTTATGCGCCTGATATCATGGACAATATGACAAATCAGGCCGTCATTTATGAAGCAAACAATGGATTCACGGTCACCCAAATGTATTGGGGTGATATTTCACAAACCAAAGGGAAGGATTTGATGCTTGGTGGTGCGCAAGACAATGGAACCAATCAATTAAATACATCGGGATTATGCAATGAAAATATGGTGAGTGGGGGAGATGGTGGTTATTGTTTTATCAGTCAAACCAACGACAACAAACAGATTGTAAGTTATGTATACAATCAGTTTTATAGTACAACCAACAATTGGACGGCTTCGGCAAAGATCATTGACGATGCCAATACGGGTAAATTCATAAATCCTGCAGTTTGGGATGATTTGAATGGCTATTTATTTACTGGCAAATCAAAAGTGACGATTTATCGCAATAAGTTGGGAACATCCGCCACATTAGCCACAACGGTAACCGTGAATGGAACTGCGGCAAACGGTGCGCCAAGCGCGTTTTGTAGTTCAATCAGTGCTGCCGGAAAAACACAATTGTACGTGGGAACAGACGTGGGTAAATTGTACATGACGACGGATGCAGTCATTTCAACGCCCACTTGGAAGGATATTTCTGGTACAACCGGATCAGCCATTCCTGCGGGCAACATCAGTAGCATACATCGCCTGCGATTGTCTGATACCCTGTTTGTTACACTCAGCAATTATGGATCAAATGCCAATATTCTTATGAGTGTGGATGCGGGTACAACGTGGACAAGTCGCGATGGCAACATTGCCGATATGCCGATTTGGTCAATTTTACTCAATCCGAATAAGATGGGAGAGGCTGTGATTGCAACGGAATTGGGTATTTATGGTACATCGGACATATTTGCGAGTTCTGTGGTTTGGTCGCCATACAATGAAGGCATGGGTGCAGTAAAGACCTCGGCTTTGAGATATCGGACGTCCGATCAAACAATCATGGCGGTGACCCACGGACGAGGCATTTTTACCTCTGATGCATGGTCTAAAGCGAGTCCAATTGCAAATTTTGGAATCAGTAAGGATACTGTTTGTAGCAACCAAACGGTTATGTTCAAGGATTCCACGCGTAATATACCTACATCCTGGAAATGGTCATTCAGTCCCAGTGCTGCGGTGGTGTATAAGTTTGGAACGGATTCAACCAAGCAAAATCCAATTGTGCAGTTTACAAAGGGTGGCAGTTATTCGGTTACTTTGGCCGTGAGCAATTCCGTGGGCGATGATGTGATGACGAAAACGAACCGCATTTATGTGATAGATACGATTCCTTTGATTGTCAATCTGGCTACCAATCCATCAATATTGTGTAGAAATGATACATTTTCATTGGTTTCAAGCATCAATAGCGCCGCAGCAAATTTGGCATTGACCTACAGCTGGGTGAAAAATTCTGTGGCAACAACTGCCACTGCGGCGAGGATTTATGGCGTGATACCTACAAATGGCGATACCTATAAAGTCACTGTTACTACCAAGAATGCATGCGTAATACCGAATCCGGCAAGCAGCAATCTTGTAACCATTAAAACCTATGGGGTGAAGACCTTGGCCGTAAGTTGCAATTTGGACACATTAAAAGCTGCGAATGTCGGCCCAGGAACATATACCTGGTATAAGAATGGCGTAGCGGTAGGAACAGGACGTTTGTTGAAAGCGAAAACGGTTGGCAATTATCGTTGTGTATACACGGAAAATGGTTGTAACAGCGATAGCAGCTCGGTGCTGATTTTGAAATCGGTCGGCCATGGAACCATTGATATCAATCAAATGTTGGTGATATATCCGAATCCAGCCAAGGATTTTTTACATATTTCGATAACCGAACCTGGAAAATTATTTTTGGTTGATGCAAGCGGCCGAATCATTCGTGATTGGAATATCCGTGAAAGAGGATTACACAATTTGATATTGGATGGCATTGCCAAAGGAACTGTGTTTGTGAATTATGAGACAATGAATCATTTGGTATACAAGGGATTGCCGATCTTGATTCAGTAAATTAAAAGTTTCATAATTTACATTATGTTAAATATAGTGAAATAAGAAAAGGCCACCGAACTCATCAATGGCCTTCCCTAATATGATTCCTGGAATCAATGGATTTTTCCAAACCCTATCCAATACTCTATGACATTCTATTTGCCTGCGGCATCCGCTTCCATGCTTTTTACCAGTTGACCGTATTTTTCTGCTCCTGCGGTATCACCGATTTCTAAACAAGCAGATTTCAGCGCTTTACAAATGTTAATTTGATCCGCTGTTGAATAATCAACATTGTCTAAAGCACGCTCCAAATATTTCTTGGCCTCGGTAAACAGATTGATTAACTCTTGCTCCACCAGTTTGCGTTTCGCACCCTGTGCCGAGCTACGTTTGTCGTATAACTTGCGGCTTTCGTATTTCATCAAGGCCAAACCCAAGTTGAAGTTCGCATCGTAGTTGAATTCATCCAACTCAATGGCCTTTTTGTAATCTGCAATCGCTAAATCGTACTTTTCCTGACTTTCGTATAAAAATGCACGGGTGTAATACAATCTGCTCGTTGGGTCGATGCCGATTTGCTTGTCAACATCATTAAACAATTGTTTTTCTTTCCCAATGCTAACAAAATGATTTACAAGTACTTGGAACATAGCTCCATCGTTATTTGAAGCTACAAGTGCTTGTCTGATACAAGCTTCAGCTTTTGCTGTGTCCCCTATAGACAAATAAGAACGACCCAATCCCTCTACTACGGCTGGTACAACGTTTCCTTGATCTACCAATCCTTGAAGTATTCTTATTTTGGTTGGTTTATCGGTATGTAGCGATGCAACTTGGGCGTAAGTTTCCATCAAACTAGCCTTTGTGATTTTGTTGTTTGCGAGGTTGTTCGACATCGATGTATCCAACTTATCGTACAACGCAACCAATTCACCATAGTATACACACAACTCATTGAATCTGAGTGAATCTTTTGAATTGAAATATGGCGTTGACTCGTTAAAAGCAGCGGCAAAAGAATTTCCAGCCAATCCAACAGCCGTTTCTAAGTCGTCGTCCTTTTTGGGTAACGTGCTCTGAAAAAACTTGTTCATGGAAATTGTAGCTTCTAGACCTGCCTTGTCGGTAAGGCCCTTCAGCAATTCATTTCCTTTCGCTCCGGCAATTCTGGAGTAAACATCTGCCCTCACCAAGTACATTTTTGGCAACTCGGCCGTTTTGGGATTCAATTTCGCTTTGTCGATTTCTTCTTTTGCGATCACTAAATCCTCAACGGTGTTGCTCATTAATGCATACTCAGCAGAGTTCACTGCTTTGATTTGTGCGGTGGAGCATTGGGCGAACCCCAGGGTAAATGTCAACCCCAAGGCCGATTTCATCAATTTATTCATCGGTGTCTGTTGTTTCTGTGTCGTTTTCTGCTGTAGTTTCCTCAGCAGTATTATTTTCTTCAGTTCCGCCCAATTCCAATGCTGCCTCGCCTTCGATGAATTCAGAATTTTCTTCCTCTTCCTCTTCTTTCGGCGATTTTGCCAAGCCTGCGATAGAATCTGCTCCTTTCAAGTTAATCAGTCGAACCCCTTGTGTGGCCCTTCCCATGACTCTCAATTTATCGATTGCCATTCTGATGGTCATTCCACTTTTGCAAATGATAATCAATCCATCCTCATCTGTAACCGATAAGATTCCAACTAGACTTCCCGTTTTTTCAGTGATTGAGATGGTTTTTACGCCTTTTCCTCCCCTACCTGTGATACGGTAGTCCTCGAGGTCGGTGCGTTTTCCATATCCCTTTTCACTCAAAACCAGGATGGTAGCTTCACTCTTTCTTGGATTTACACAAACCATGCCAATCACTTCGTCATCTGCTGATTCCAGCGTAACACCTCTCACACCCGCAGCTGTACGACCCATGGGACGAACTTTGGCTTCCGGGAAACGAATGGCCTTACCTTTTCTTTTTGCAATGATAACTTCACTGTCGCCATCTGTTAAGCAAGCCTGTAGCAACTCATCACCATCTCTTACAGTAATTGCATTGATTCCATTGGTACGTGGACGGCTGTAGGCTTCCAAAGAAGTCTTTTTCACCACACCCATTTTGGTAACCATGATGATGAAGTTGTTTTCCAAGTATTCGGGATCCTTCAAGTTGATGACATTCAGATAGGCCTTAACTTTATCGTCCGAAGGAATGCTAATCAAATTCTGAATCGGCCTTCCTTTGGTGGCTTTTTGTCCCTCCGGAATCTCATAGACTTTCAACCAAAAACATCTTCCTTGTTCGGTAAACAGCAGCAAATAGTTGTGGGTTGATGCGATGAACAAGTGCTCCACGAAATCTGCATCTCTGTGAGCCACACCTCTTAAGCCTTTACCACCCCTATTCTGCTCCTTGTATTCGCTCAACAATGTCCGTTTGATATATCCCATGTGAGAAATGGTAATCACCACTTCGTCGTTTGGAATCAAATCTTCGATGTTGAATTCTCCGGCACTAAATTCGATGTTGGTTCTGCGTGCATCTCCATATTTTTCTTTTACTTCGGTGATTTCGGTTTTGATGATTTCCATTCGCAAATCTTCGCTGGCCAAAACACTTTCATAATACATGATCTCTTTCAATACTGCATTGTATTCTTCGCGAATCTTGTCGATTTCGAGACCCGTCAATCGCTGCAAACGCATTTCCAAAATTGCCTTGGATTGGATCTCAGACAGTTTAAAATTCGACATTAAACCTTCTTTCGCAGCGTCAGGTGTGCGGCTTTCTCGAATCAATTTGATTACCGCATCAAGGTTGTCTAATGCGATGATCAAACCTTCCAAAATATGGATTCGTTTTCTTGCCTCCTCAAGCAAATACTGCGTTCTGCGCATCACAATCTCATGTCTGTGATTAACAAAATGCTTGATCATGTCTTTCAGATTTAACATTTCTGGTCTTCCTGCAACCAAAGCGATGTTGTTTACTGAGAAACTGCTTTGCAAAGGAGTGTATTTGTATAGTTGATTCAAGATGACATTTGGAACGGCATCTCTCTTCAATTCAAATACTACGCGCATTCCTTGACGTCCGCTTTCATCGCGAACTGCCGATATACCATCTATCAATTTTTCGTTGATCAAATCAACGGCTTTGAGGATAATCTGTGTTGGCGTTACTTGGTATGGGACCTCGGTAATGATGATCATTTCCTTCCCGGTTGAGGTTACCTCGATTTCTGCCTTTCCACGCATCACGATTCTTCCACGACCTGTTTCAAAGGCATCTTTTATTCCTTCTACCCCGTAAATGCTACCACCGGTTGGGAAATCAGGTCCTTTCACGTGATTCATCAACTCGCTTATCTCAATTTCTTTGTTGTCGATGTAAGCAATGATTCCATCGCACACTTCAGATAGATTGTGAGGGGCCATGTTGGTTGCCATACCAACGGCGATTCCACTTGCTCCATTCACCAGAAGATTTGGAATTTTTGCTGGCATTACCGAAGGCTCCTGAAGGCTTTCGTCGAAATTGGGCTTAAAATCAACCGTATTCTTGTCGATGTCAACCATCATTTCTTCCGCAATCTTGCGCAAACGGGCCTCAGTGTATCGCATCGCTGCCGGTGGATCCCCGTCGATAGAACCAAAGTTTCCTTGCCCATCAACAAAAGGATATCGCAAACTCCATTCTTGAGCCATACGTACCATTGTGTCGTAAACAGAGCTATCGCCGTGTGGGTGATACTTACCCAATACCTCTCCTACGATACGAGCTGATTTCTTGTGAGCGCGGTTTGAGGCAAGCCCCAAATCCGTCATTCCATATAAAACCCTTCTGTGAACTGGTTTTAAACCATCTCTAACGTCTGGCAATGCCCTGGAAACAATCACCGACATTGAATAGTCGATGTAGGCTGTTTTCATTTCATCCTCAATGTTAATTGAGATAATTCTTTCTGTGTTTTCGTTTAGTTCATCCATGAAAATAGTCGATTATACAAATAACGCCGAAATCGGGGTTGTTTGGTTGAATTTATTGGGGATGTTGCCCACAAATTTTATACATTTCTCGGGGGATTGTGCGTAAAAAACAAAAGAGGAAAGGTTGCCCTTTCCTCTTTTGTTTTTGGATATTCCTGGTCGACTTATTTGCGTAAGTCGGATGGTGGATTGTACTGTACTTTTTTGCGTGGCAATGATGTAGTTCCGGGTTTCATATATTTGATTTTACCGGCACCCGTTGGCTCCAACATTTGGATTTTTCCCATACCCAACGCCTCCAATTTAGGTTGAAGTTCAATGATATCTCCCGCAACAACAACGGTCAGATTATCCAAATTCAACTCTTCTTTCGCCAATGTGTTGATTTGCTCTTTTGTGATGGACTGGAGAACCTTCAACTGTTGGTCCGCGTAATCCATCGGCAAGTTTCTGTTGGCCATTTGTAGTATATAGCCTGCCTTTTGACCAATTGACTCGTACTCCAAGGATTCACTGGCAATCAAAGCCGATTTTGTAAAATTGAATTCTTCGTCTGTAATGCCTCCATTTTTGTATCGCACCAGTTCATCCACAATTTCGATGATTGCACTGTCAGTGGCCCTTGCTTTCACCCCAGCGCTGATTGTATAGGTACCGGGAAGGTCTTTGTATGCAGGCGCATAACCTCCGCGAATTCCGTAGGTCCAAGCCTTGTCTTCTCTGATATTGAGATTTAATCGAGAGTTAAAGTTTCCCGCCAAAGCAAAGTTCATGATGTTGTTTTGGAAGAATTTGCCCGCATAATCGTAAGGTTGCGATTTGAAACCAAGAAAAATGTCACTCTGCTCGGCATCATTGTATTTTACACCGAAAATTTGAGGCGTTCCCATTTTTGTTGCTGTCGCAGGCTTGTTGATCGTTACATTCTTTTTCTCCCACTTGTTTAAAAAATCAAACTTTGCGTAGATTTCATCTGAAGTGACAGGGCCAACGACAACCATTTTTGTCAAATTAGGAACGTAATTGGCTGAGTAATAAGCCTTGCAATTGTCAATGCTCACTTTGTCGTAGTCATCAGACAACAACGCAGTTCCCAAGGCATTGTCGCCATTCATTAATCTGCGATATGCATTGCTTGCGCCTGTGCCTCTGTTCGTTAGGCTCGACTTTGCTCCTTCTTTCACCTGTTTCTTGGTCTTTTTGAATTCTGATTCATCCCAACGGGGCTTGAACATCATTTCTTGAAGTAAAACTATGGCTGCGTCCAATTTATCCTTTTCGCAGCTCAAGGTGATGCTAGTTCCTGTAGAACCCGCCCCAAAGCCAATATTCACACCAAGTTTTTCGAACTCTTTTTCCAATTCTTCTGGTGTTTTTGTCGCAGTTCCAGTATTCATCGAAGATGCGGTCAATTCCGCAGTGCCCGCAGGAATGATTTTCCCATCTTCCAACAGCCTACCGCCTTCAATATTCAATTGTACAATGACACGTGGAGTTTCATCAAAATAGGTCGACCAAATTTCCAAGCCATTGTCCAACACTTTTTTGGCCACCTTGGGCGATTTTGCTGAAGTGATTTCTTTGGGTTGTGGACGTTTACTGCGATCAAAATTGTCCTTCACCGGTCTTGGTGTTAAACCTTTGTATTCTGCATCAGCTAGAGCACTCGTAAAACCTGCATTTGGGTTAACACTTTGGTATTTGGGTTTTTCTTCTCCTTCAGCAACTTGGCTCGGAGTGATAATCACCGTAGATGAAAATTTGTTTTTCAAATACAAGTTGTATACCCGCATAATATCGGCCTTGGTTAGGTTTCTGTAACGATTTGCATCGTCTTCTAAGTTGTAACTGCTGCCATCAGCGTTCTTCGCATCCAAATACCAAAAAGAACTTAGATAGTTTGCTTTCGTGCTTACATCTTCAAGTCCGCTGGAATAATTACTCAAAATATTGGTTTTTGCACGATCCAAATCTTCATCGGAGAAACCAATGATACCGAAGGAATCGATGGCGCTTTTCATCATTTTCTGAAGTCTGGGCACATCGGAATAGGGATAGCCCACAACAGTAAAGGAAATTTCACCCGCCAACTCATGATTGATGCTGCTCATGGGGTTGTTACTCGCATTGGCTTGCAATGCCCATTCAGCATCCACAAACTTCTTATACAAAGTTGAACTTCTGGTTCCACCCATTAAATAGGTCAATACGTCCAAAGCAGCTTCATCGGGGTGACCCACAGGAACACCTACAAAAGTGGAATATATCAAAGGCACATAGGCATTCGGATCTGAATATGTCGCCACTTTGTTTTCTGACAGTTTCACTTTTGGAACAGCCTGCTTTTTCACTTCTGGTCCTCGCTGTATACCTCCAAAATATTTGTCAACCCAGGCTACGACTTCATTTGTATTTACATCGCCACTCACAATGATACATGCATTGTTGGGTGAATACCAACGCAAAAAGAAATTCTTCAAATCATTGCTATCTGCACGATCCAAATCATCAACAAAACCAATGGTTGACCAGCTGTATGGGTGTTCCTTGGGATACAATTCCTGGTCTTTTACTTCCATCAAAAAACCGTAAGGCTGATCATATCTCTCGTCCTTTTCATTTTTTACCGTGCTGCGTTGAATTTCAAATTTCTTGTTGGTGAACGCCTCCAAAAAGAACCCCATTCGATCCGCTTCCATCCAAAGGGCGGTTTCGGTAAAATTGCTAGGGAAAGTTTCAATATAAACTGTACGATCTCTGGTGGTGTTTCCGTTCACATCTCCCCCATAATTCTTGATGATTTTGAAGTGTTCTTCGTCTGCGACGTGTTGAGAACCTTGAAACAACATATGCTCAAAGAAGTGGGCAAATCCCGACTTTCCACGGGTTTCTCGGGCCGAACCAACATGATATGTCACATTGAGGTGAGTAACTGGGTCACTATGATCCTCGCTTACCATCAAAGTTAATCCATTGGGATACTGAAATTTCTGATAAGGAACGATCAACTTACCAGGTTTTGCATCCACCTTTTCGATAAGTGTTGCTTGAGCTTGAGTAAGGGGAATGATGGCCCCAATCGACAAGCAGAGAACGAACAATTTTTTCATAAGTTCTGCGAAGTTAATAAAATAATAAAACCCGATGAGCGGTTCTCGGTTAATGTGGATTTTTAATAGATAAATAAAA
>CAZZKP010000011.1:0-27537 GCA_964654675.1 uncultured Bifidobacterium sp.
AATATTGAACTAAAACGATTTCTTTATTTTTGATAGTACAAGGAGTCCAGAAATACCAAAATGTAGGAAGGACGCACAAACAAAGAACTGAAGCATCATCAATCGGTCGAAATCGCATAAGTAGCCGAAAACCAAACTTACACCCATGGATGAATCCGTTTTATCGAGCAGAGTAAAAAACCACCGAAATGTGGGACTGCTATGACCCGAGGCGACGCCCATTCGGCGCTTGATCCATGAATTGGGAAGCTCAAAGAGCATGTAGAACAATCCGTAGAATGCTCCAATGGAAAATTGACTACAGATACGGATGAGGTCATGGATGTCGCCGCCAATACTGAGTGAATGGTATAGGAAATGATTGGGGCTTAGGTTGGACATGAGCCATCCTCCCGGCCAATTGACGATCAAATAGGCGATGCCGTTTGCGATGGTAACAAATACAAATCCACGGAGTGTTTTGTTGGGTCCAAACCAGGCAGAATGAATAGGGACACACAACGATTTCCATCCATTTCGTTTCACCAAGACCATGTGGAGTACATTGCTAATAATCAAAGGAATCAGACCCCCGATGATGAAAATGATCTGATCCTGTGTCACTTGAGCCATGAATTATTCTGATGTGTTGATTTCTTGTTCAATGCATTGAAGCATTCGCAATGATACAGATAAAATCCTCTGAGAGAAATCGTACTTTGCCACGATGCCTGAAACTTCATAAAAAGACACCCTGCAACAGATATAGGTTTTCAGCGCAATCATACTCGCCTTTAGGTAGGCATTCCATGTGAGTTTTTGGGTTGAAGCGATTGTAGATTGCATTTTGTCAAAATGCCTATGGATGTGATTCCAAAACGTTTGATTGTCGAAATCTTCCGGCAAAACGAAACTCAAAAATTCCAAAATATCGCGCTGAGGAAAGTCGAAAACCGCCAGCTCCCAATCGTAGATGCAAGGAATACTCCCATTTCGGATGAGTACATTTCTTGGGTTGAAATCGTTGTGTATGACCGTTTTTTGATCTAACAACGATTGGCATTCCGAATCAAGGTTGGCCAATGATTCTTTGATTTCCACCAAGCTCGATTTCTGGCTTTGATCGGCACATTCATGGATCAAAATATCCATCAATTTGTGATAGAGTGGCAAGGCTTGACCAGGCTGAAAGTGGGCAAAAGGTTTCGCATCGATGTCGGATAGCAATGCATGGGCATCGGATATTTTGACCAAACATCGCGAAATGAGGTCCTCGGTCCAAGCGGAAGTCTCGTTTTCGGCGTTTACCAAATCCATGTCATTTACGTCGATCCATTCCTGAAGAATCAGATAGATATCGCGTTGCGGTTGAATCCAGTGTCCGTAAAAAGTGGGCATTGCTGTGAAGCCTTTGCTTTGCAGATGTTCGTATACCAGAATTTCCTTGAGATGAGAATTGTGAAATTCCAAGGAAAGTTGATGTGCATTGATGAGGTCGGATAGTTGCGTATCAATCGAAGCAGAAATCAAATGCAGCCCCTTAATTACTTCACTGTCGAGCGCTTTTGATTTTATGAGTATCGATGCGCTATCGCCTTGAGAAAATCCCAATTTTATCGGTAAGAATCCGATGGGTTTATTGCTAATTTTACTCGTGATATTGGTGATGATGCCATTGTCTACGCCATGGTCGTTGAGCCAATCGAGGTGAATAATGTTGTTGGCATTGGGATGATGAATCAGTGTGGATTGCAAGAATTCCGGTGTAATATCGGATTTGGTGAGCCAATTCACGGGTTTGTTTCTACCGAGTTTTTCATGGGCCTTCGCAAATTCGCCGCTCATGATCGCTCCGTAGGTGGAAATCTCCAGCCCCAATGCATATCCCGCGATGATTTTCGCAAACCGATGTACTTTTCCCGGTCCCAGGCAGTTGATCATACGCAAGGCTTCCGACTGTTTGGCCACATGCGTACCTCCACCCACTGTGCCAATCACCAAGTTGGGTAGGGTGAGTGAAAGAATAATTCCTTCGGGTTTAATGGGATCACCCACCGCCTCAAAATGGATGATTCCCGTACTGGATTCGTGGATACAGGCCAGATCCTGCCCCGTGGCTACAAAAATGGCGGCGATTGCATTGGCAACATTGACATTGAACCCAATCATGCCTTTTTTGTGGGTCAAGGCCGTGGAGGGTTTGTAGTACTTTATTATCTTCTCCGGGGTTGTTCTCAGGACGTCTTCAATCACTTTGCGCGGCATTACACAGCTCGCCGTAACGTGTATTCCCCTGCCATTTTCGATGTTGTGGTATGATACTTTTTTATCGGAGGAGCCATTCCCTTCGATGATGTAGTCCATTGGAATGGAAGGGTGTTGAACGGCAAACTCCTTGGCAATAAATAGCAATGCATGCCAAGTGCAGGTGGTGGTCATATTCTGACCCGAGGCATCTCCGGTTTCATAAATAAAATCCGCCGTAATGATATTCTCAACAATTTCTGTATTTAGAGCGATGAGTTTTGCGTGGTTGGAATAGCCTTCGGCCGTGTGTTTGATGAGTTCCTTATGGGTATGGATCCAATCCGACAAAGTTTCTGCATCGGCCTGGCTTTCCAAGTAAAACATGGGTGAACGCTGCATTCTTTGCCATTTGACCGTGCTTTGATACCCTCCACTTTTGCAAATCACTTTTGCTCCGCGGTTCATGCTATAAACCAAAGCGCCCTCTAAGGTGCCTACCGGACAGTAAATGAGCTCTTCCTGGTCGTTGTCAGTGAAAAGCAGCGGGCCCACAAGTCCCAAAGGGATTTCGGTGGTTCCGATAAATGATTCGATGTTGTTCTGAATGGATTTGACATTGATTTGGTGGTTTTTAATTTCACTGAAATCGATGTCGGATTTCTCTAAAAAGTCCCAACGTGTCTGGGTTGCAGAGTGCGTCGTTAAACCGCGGCCAGGAACAATAGGGAAGTCATTCATTTTGGAGTTTTTCAAGAGAAAGAAAAGGTTTTACAGCGTTTCACACTGCCCTTGAAGACAAAGTTATTCATTTACAGTTGTAGCCCAAAGTTGAATTCACGCGAGATGGATTTTATTAGTAAAATCGGGTCTTTTCCGCTGTGATTTACGGGAAATCGCAAAAAATTATTTTAGAATTTACGGATTATCGCAACTTGAATTGCGTACCGAATTGTGACCAATCTCCCTTGAAATCGAATTTCAGTTTCTGATAATCGATTTTGGTATTGTGGCGTTTGTCTCTGGGAATTTTGCACCAATGAATTTTGCTTGGTTTGGGTATCATAGCCTCCAATTCGGCCTGTATGGATTCCAAATGGGCATGGGATTCTGTTTCAATAAAATAAACCACTTCATTGAGCGACTTGAGTAAAGTTCCGATGATTACCCCGGGAATTTGCTGGATGAGATACTCTTGGATAAACGGGTAAACGGGTGAATTGTGGTGTTCAAAAATCAAGGAGGTTCTTCCGGTGAGGAATAACTGTCCCTTATTGTCAATGAATCCGGCGTCTCCCGTGCGATGCCAACATACATTCTGATAAAAAATCTTATTGTATTTTAACGCTTCTGGGTTGTTGAAATACTCCCTCAACACATGATTCCCTCGAACAATGATTTCTCCAACTTCTCCCTGGGGCAAGCGCAGATGATTGAGTTCAATTTCGTTATCCAGTTCAATGGGCTGATCCGATATGGGGATTATTGCGACTTCAGCTTCATCAACAATCTGACCCACACACAAGCCAATTTCTATTTTGGGATTTTTGCCTGACAATTGATACGCATCAATCTCTGAAATGGGTTCCGCCTCTGTACTTCCATAAACGATGGTGGATTGCGCCCCAGGAAATGCTTGGAGCCACAAACGGGCAGAACTCGGAAAAACGGGCGCACCTCCCGTGAATACTCTTTTGATTTGACGGCCGTATTGTGGATTTGAAATGCAATATTTCGCCATTTGATCCATAAAAAATGGAGAGGAAATGATTCGGTTTACCCCAAAATCGCTCCATTGCTTTGCGATAACTTGCGGTTGCAGTTTATGGGGTTTGTTCGATTTCCAATGGGCGACAACGCTAGTGATTCCCTCCCCCAAATTGATGAGTAACACGATGGGTAAAACTGGCATGTCAATCGTGTCCTCTGCTGTTTTGATGGTTTTCTGTAATACCGAAAATTGCGCATCCAAAAATGCATGCGTGCGCTTGGCGGCTTTCGGAATTTGGGTGCTCCCCGTGGTGAAGGTTATTAATGCGGTTTCACAGCTGGCATCGATTTGCTTGGGTTGGACGAATGGAATTTTTTCCTTTTGACGCAAAAAATCAGTATTTCTGGACGAATTGTTCGGGACCCAAATGGGGATTTTGCGTATCGGCCCAATAAAAAAACCAAAGAATTTGGCCAGAGGAATGCCAACAAAAGCCTCGCACTTGGCAATCTCACAAGCCGTTTTTAGTCGACCCAAATTGGACCATTCATCCAAAAAAACGGCGGTACATCCCATGTGAAACAAGGCCAAAATGTGGATGTATAAATCGATGCTCATCGGGATGAATACCAAAACCCTATTGCCCGAAACGAGTCCAATCTTTTGATAAATCGCAACTTGTCGGAAAACGGATTGCTCCAATTGGGCAAATGTGATTTGATTTTTTTTGTCTGCGATGGCAATTCGATCGGGCACCCGCTGTGCAGACTGATGGAAATGGCGGACGATGTTGTTGGAATCCATGCGTCTGAAGGGTTTATGTTAAAGGGAGTTCAAACAGTTGATATTCGGCGAACAATCCACCGTTCATTGTATCGGAACAGTGGCTGGATGCGTTTTCTTGATGCATGTATGCGTGTATGACTTGCTTTTTGCCACGTTGAATCGCCTTCTCGTTCAACCGACGAGCCAATATCAATCCCAATCCGCGATAGTCTCGATGGTTCGATCGGGCTACCGTTTTTAAAATCACTGTCTCGTTTTTTGGGTCGATTCGATCCTCATAAGCCAGGATATAGCCGACAAGATTTTTTTTCGGATCCTCTACAATCTCTACCCAATATGGATCGATGATTGATTGGATGGCTAGGTATTTATTGACAAATTCCTCCTCTGAAATGGGTGTGAAAAACGCGTTTTGCGCAAAGGCGATGTGGTTGAACTGATGCATTGCCTTGAGTTCTTTTTCAAATGATCCCACATCTATGGGTCTGAAAGTTACGCCACTTTCAATCAGTGCTTTTTCGCGGTTTAGGATCGACGTTAATTGGGTATCCAATTGATTGTCTAACGAAGAATGATAATGGGCAAGGACTGAAAATCCTTGAGATTTCCATTGCTCGGGGTAATAATCCAGGTTTACAGTTTCTCCCATGAAAGGCCTCGTGATGGCAGTCTTGAAGCGATAATTGTCCCAAGTGCTTCCGCTCATCGGCCCAATGATTTTGTCATAGCCATTTGATTTGGCAAATTCCATGGCGGTATTTAACAACAATGCCGCACTTTCGGGATGGTCCACGCATTCATAATTCCCCAACAAAAGCGTTTTCGATGGCACCGATGAATTTTGCGAAATATGCAATTTCGGATTTTCATAGGCCACAACTCTGCCCAAAATGGTATTGTTATCAAAAATCACCCATGCGGTAAGGAAATGTCTTTTTGATACATCCCCATGAAAATTTGAATGAATGGGGTATAGGGCGCATGCAAATTCGGTAGAGCGTTTCAACAACTCGTCATCAAATTGAACCGCTCGTATTTTGATTCCTGACATCCCCATGCACTGATTTATTTCTTTGTGTCAATTACAATGGTGTTGTAAAAAAATCCATTGTCTTTTGGTCTAAGATCCGACATCATTTCGGTGTTTTCAATCACGCCGTCGCAAATTTTGCTAATTCTTCGGGGGACCATCAAATTCCAATATACCAATTTGCCATTTTTACTCAGCCCTTGGATCAGAGAATTCGCCGTTTTGTTAAACAATTCGGTGTCCATATACTCGAAAATGTTGCTCAAATTCATACCATCGAACGGACCGAATTGATCCATCGCATCCTCCGCATACCCTTGCATCAGTTGGATTTTGTGCAATTGCGATTTTACCACGTCGAAGTGCGGTTCTTCCAAATAATGCGGAACATTTCGATGAAAACTGCCGGTCATAATGTAGGATAAAAAGGGATTTGTTTGCGCATTTACATGGCTGAGGTGTTCGGCAGATCGGCTGAGTAGATAGGAGGCGACATCAATCTTCACTTCTTCAAAAAATGCGGGATCACGGCCCAGTTTTCCCATGACGGTACTGCTAAAAAAGATTTTAAAAAGCGCGCGCCATCGCCAGGTATTCCAATGCTTGCTGAAAAAATGGGCTTGTTCTGCAGCGGACTTGTTCTGCAACAGTTTGAGAACGGTTTTTTGCGAATGAATCAGGGGCAAAACACGACGCACAAAAAGTTGGAAGTATTTCTCGAATTTCCCCGCATGAATCACGCCCCTTTCAACCCAGTCCTCGCGGTGATGATCAAAGTAATCCCTCGCTTCAGTGGAAAGACTGTTTCTCAATGAATTATACATTTCCCATCGCAATTCTGTGGACTCAAATCCCAGAAAGGCAAGCGTTTCCGAGCGATTAAACGATTGAATGGCAAGCATCTTATATTCAGTGAGATACAACTGTATCGGATTGATGTCAACGGCAATGACCTTCTCCGGGTGGGTGGTTAACAGGCTAAACGTGTTATCGCCAGCCGATGCAATGCTGAGCAATCGACTTCCGGGCTTGGGGTTTAATCCAGCAATCAGGGCACTGGCATCTTCCCACACGTTCGCATATCGAATAAAATCAAATTGGGCTTTTTCTGTGATGCGCTGTTTCATAGGGTCGACTCAATGATCTTTACTTCTCCGGTGCTGCCGTCCATTTCAACAATGTCGCCCGTTTTTAATCGTTTTAAAAGGCCTGTGATTCCTACAATACAGGGTTTCCCTAATTCTCTCGATACAATTGCACTGTGCGATAGCAAGGATCCTCGCTCCACCAAAATGGCCGATGCGGTGGGGAACAATGTCACCCAGCCAGGATCTGTACTTGATGTCACCAAAATGTCGCCGTTGAGGTCCTGAACGTCCTTTGGATTGTGGATCACCTGAACTCTTGCCTTAACCCGACCTGGACAGCAGCCCAAGCCTTGCAAATCGCCATGTAGCATTTCACTCGATTTCTGTTGAGCAAAATCGTTTCCGTGGTATACCATGCCGTAGGTTTCAATGCGCTCTTGGGTGGCCCTAGCCTCATATTCTTCGTATTTGCGTTTTCTAAAATCAATCAGTTCAGCAAGTTCCGGCGTTACGGAGGTTCCTTTGATATAGTCAAAAATCTCCGTGTGTTTAAGGTAAAAAATATCTCGGGGGTCGTTGATAATTCCCTCTGCGTAAAACAATTTGCCCATGGCTAGGAAAATTTCCCTCACTTTCCCAAATCCGCGGGTACGCTCGAATCGCAAATTCTCTCTTGCGCTCACCATGATTCTTGTGTGCTTGAGGAAATACCCAAATATCCAACGTTTCAGCGGTTTCCCTTTCAATTGCTCCTTCACCAGACTTTCTGCCTTTTGTCGCATTTGAATGTCCATTCTTGGGATAGTAGAATCTTGAATCCCCTGTCTGACATAAGATTGTATGATCTGAATGAGTGCGATGGGGTCTTGTTTGTAGGTAATGGTTTCCAGTTTTAGCTCTCCCACACAGCGATCACCAAACGTATTCAAATAGTCCACCACTTCTGCATGGATTTCTGCATACGATGGCAAGACTTTCCATACCAATTCGGCGTTCTGTGACTCAAAAAGGGTTTTTGCTTCTGGGTGGTTGAAGATTTTTGAGCTAATTCGTTTGATTCGATGAATGGGCTCGGTGGAAATGATATCGCTGGCACCGCACAATAAATCGTTGTGAATTCCCTCGGGCAACCCATATTTAACCGCCAATTTTTGCGTGACACCAAAGTAAATCATCGCGAAAAAATCATTGACCAAGGGCGCTTTCCACTTTTTTAAAAGCGTTTGCTCGAATTCTTGATATAACACCATGAGCTCTTCCGCCCGTTGCAGATGTAGGTCGATCCGATTGTATTTGCTCATTACAACCTCAAAATCGGCTTGAAAGGTCTTACGCATGTTGGGCAGTCCGCGCAAATTGGAAATCATCGATCGAACCATCACCACGATGCGCCATCTCTCTTGCCAGTGGGTTCGTTTTTTGACGTCTTTCAGTTCAAAACGCTCTTTCACCCCCATCATTTTCTCCATGAATTCTGCATTCAAATGGTAGCCGGGCAGGAGGGCGAGCGCTTTGTACCATGACAGCAAATTGTAGTACACCCTGCCGTTGAGTAAGCCAAGCATGTTGGCGAAGAGTTCTTTGTTCTCGGACAGGTCGGATTCGGAAACGCCCAATAAGCGACAGAGTTGCACGTAAACCGATTCATACATTTGAATAATGAATCCAAAAGTGAGTGGGGTAGTGACACCGGGATAGGATTCGATGATATTGCTATTGTCCCATAGAATCCGTTCGCCCAATGGATTCGCCAATCGGTAAAGTCCAGTAATGGGTCGGGTTTGCAACAGAAACAATTCTCCGTTGCTATACGCAAATTCTACATCTTGGGCTTTGCCTAAGCTTTTTCCCAATTGTTGGACAGCATGGGCGATTTCTTGAATTTGGGATGCGGTTAATGACGGTGTCTGTTGTTTTGCTTCGTCAATGGGAATTCGCATTGTACCGCTTCCGGCTGTATCCAAAACAAAGGCTTCTGTTTTCGTTGCGATTTTTTCTGTGATCCCATTTTCGCTGATCAGAAACGTATCGGCATTTAGCTCACCGCCCACCAAGCCCTCGCCCAATCCATAGAGGGAGGAGATGACAACTTCATTGCGATTTCCAGACAAAGGATTGATGCCAAAGGCAACCCCAGAAACGTCGGGATTGATCATTGCCTGGATCACAATGGCCAAATTGTTTGGCTCGCTGATGTTGTGTTCGGCGCAATAGGTGGATATATGTTGACTGTGTTTTGAGGCCCACACCGCTTCTATCGCTTCGTTCAATTCGGACCATTTGACAAACAATTTTGAGATGAATTGGCCGGCAAAACTGTAGTTGGCACCGTCTTCTTCCATGGCAGAAGATCGAACCGCAATGTAATTGGGATTCCCCAGGGTGACTTTTAATCCATCGATGGTTGATTCGTTCAAGGGAGACGGTTTTGTCCCTGCGGGATTCAACACAACAAATGGCGGGACTTTATATTTCTGTTGGGATAGATAAAAGAGATTTTTCCCTTTTCCGCCACAATGTGCGATGCTGTTTTGTTCTGAGATCTCAGAGTTTGCGGTGATCCAGACGGGTTTCATAACCATTCCATCAATTTAAGGAATCCGCCCAACGTCAAATACATGAGTACCGCCCACAGTCCGCTTGCATGTTCAATCCATTTTGCTGTTTTGCTTGACTTGTGTTTTGCGTGCGAATGGGCGGCTATAACGGTGAAGACAAAATAGATACATAGGGCGATGTAAACTGAAATGGGAAAGTGCGCATAATAGGCAGCGCAAAGCGCCAATAGCAATGTTCCCGTTAAAACGGCAATCCAAAGTAAGAGGGATTTTGACAATCCCAACATGGATGAATAGGTTTGAACTCCCGGTTTTTCATCGTGCGGGGCTCGAATTTTTCTTCCAACCTCAAGCACGATTCCGTTCATAAAAGAGACACCAAAGAAAAATATCAATGAAAAGGGGGCCGCAGTGCCATCGAGGTACCAGTCATAACCACTTGCATAAATATCCACAAAGGGAATGATCAGCATGTGGGAGGTGACGTACCAAAACTGATGTTGTTTTAACCAGTTCTTGATGAAAAACTCTTTGCCCATCAACAATAGGTATAGGATCACGCCAAGATACAGGGGCAGCATTTCGGGGAAGGTGAACCAAGTAAGGATGCATTGAAAAATAAATACGGCGATGCCTACATTTCTCAATTCAGACAAACGAATCAATCCGCGGGGCACGGGTAATTCGGTTCTAAATTTGGCATCGTCCTCGGCGTCTTTGTGTTCATCAAAAATGCGTAACAACAGAAAAAGAGTAATCGTATTGAAGATACAAACCAGAAATTTGTCTAATTCAATAAAGCCGGGCAAATCTCTGCTAAATCTGGAGTAGCCAATGGCGCTAAAACTAAAGGCAGCAATCAGAATGCCGTGGGAATGAAGGGGAAATCGCTCTTTGAGATATTGCCAAAAGCGCGGAAAGAAATTTGCCGAATTGTCCATTTTTTCAAAAATACACCCCGCAAAAGGTTATTGAAAACGGAAAATCGCAAATGGAGGAGGTAAAATTAATTGATTTTCGAAACTACGACTTCTACGGCGACCTCATTTCTGCGGTTGACCACGTCCCAGGGGGCGTTGTATCCCATGTACATGAATGCCCCTTTCCATTGGATATTGTTCTGCTTCAAGGTTTCCTCCAGTTGTTGGCAGTGTTTCTTGATTTTTTCGTCTGATGAGAATCCCCCATATTGGAAAACAGCGAGGGTTTTTGGTGCCTCTTCAACAATTTTCACCTCAGGAGAATTTGGTGTGGGTAGTTGATCCTTTTGATATTGCTTGGGCATGACAAAATACATGGAGGCCGAATCGCCCATATTCATTACCACCGGGGCCGTCATTGCGATTTTCTGGTTGCCCTGATTGCTTCCAAAAATATACCCCGCAATGGTTCTGAATCCGTTGCTTCCGGAATTCTCAAATGAATTGCTATTCAAGGAGGTTTTTGCTACGATCATCTGCGGATACTCGCGAATTTCGACATCGCCCAGGGTTTTAATCACTTTGTAATTTGGCGTTTCGATGTCGCCCGTTCTAAACGAAGCAACAAGCGCCGCAACACCCACTACGGCAACAATTGTTATAGGAATCCAAAGGTGCATTTTCATATAGTTCTTACATTGAAACAATTGATTTATAATTTAGTTGAGTATTTGAAAAATAATATGAGTAATTTGTATTTTTGAATTAGTTGCAATGTCATGAAATTTTCATTTTCTGTATGTTGTTTTTTCGGTTTATTCTTAAACCCGGTTTGGTCAACTGCGCCTGATGCATTTACCGTCATTGCAAATCGGGTTTCATTCAGTGAAGTGCAATTGAATGCGCTGGTAAATCCCAATGCTAAATCCACAAAAGTGAGTTTCGAATTTGGCTTGTCAACGGCTTACGGCCAGACTGCTAGCCTTTCAAATTCTATTTCTGGATCTAACAGACAATGGGTAAAATTGGGAATTTCAAGCCTTATGCCCGGTAAAATATACCATTATCGGGTGAAAGCCACCAACAGTGATGGTACTTCCTATGGATCGGACCGAATTTTTATTACTGGTAGCAATTTTTCAAGTCCCGGTTTAGGAAACTTTTCTTTGTTCGTGGATGAAAAAGGTTGTGTCATTGCCGTTGGGAACAATTCAAATGGTGAGTTAGGTGACAGTACAACTTTGTCCAAAAGCAATTCGTTTAAAGTACTGAAAGGGGAATATAAAGGGACAAAATACCTTGGAGATAATCCTCAGAATCCGGTCATCGCTGTTTCTAGCGGGATGGACCATAGTTTAGCGCTAACAGCAGATGGATCGGTTTACGCATGGGGTATTAACAGTGCGGGCCAACTGGGAAATAACAGCCAAACAGATAGATGGTTGCCAACGCGTGTTTTAAAAGGCAATTACAATGGCACGAAGTATTTGGGAGACAACAGTAATAATCCTGTCATTGCTATTGATGCTGGCGGTTCACACAATTTGGTTCTTTGTGCTGATGGAACGGTTTTTTCATTTGGGGAGGGAATTTGGGCGCAATTGGGTGATAACAACAAAACGAACCAATTGACACCAGTCCAAGTAAAGGCGGGTGATTATGTTGGAACATGGTTAGGGGATGATTCAAAAAATCCTATCGTAGCAATCAGTGCGGGTGGCTTCTCAAATGCTGTGCTCGCTGCCGATGGTACTGCCTACACTTGGGGGTTTAATGCTTTCGGTCAATGTGGAGATAGTACAAATATTGAACGCATTGCCCCCGTGAAGGTATTGAAAGGTGAGTACAGTGGCTCTAAATATTTGGGAGATCAAATGAAAAATCCCATAGTTGCAATTTTTGCGGGTTGTTTTCATGTTACGGTATTAAGTGCCGAGGGTAGGGTTTATTCGTTTGGTTACAATGTGCAAGGACAACTTGGAAATAATTCAACCAACAAAAAAGAAGTTCCCGTACAAATGTTAATGGGAGATTATAATGGTTCGAAATATTTAGGTGATGCAAAAAACAATCCTGTTATTGCCATTTCAGGGGGGCTCTATCACGTCTTGACCCTTACGAATAACGGAAATGTTTTTGCATTAGGATATAATAATTATGGAAATTTGGGTGATAGTACAACGGCCAACCGATCAATTCCTACTCAAGTGTTAAAAGGAAGTTACCCGGGCACCCGTAGATTGGGAGATGACAATACTTACCCAATCATTGCTTTGGGTGCGGGACAACATCACAGTTTGGTCATGGCCACCGATGGCATCGTTTATTCTGTTGGTAACAATAGCGATGGTCAATTGGGAGACAATTCCAGTATTTCGCGGGTGATTCCTACCAATCCCCTGGGATTGGGGAGTTTTGGTGTGTTGGATTTAATCTACTCAATACCTAGGGGATTTTTGGGGAATGATGTTTTTGCGTGCGGATTGGATCAAGTGAAAATTTCATCACAACTCAAATTCTCATCGTACAAATGGAATACTGGAGCTACATCCAATAATATTACAGTAAAATCGACAGGATATTACATTTTGTGGGGCAATTTGATCAATGGAGAAGTTGCCTCCGACACACTGCTGGTTTCAATCATTCATGGGAAAATTTCACCGAGAGATACGTTGGTCTGTGATAATTCGTCATTACAGCTAAAAGCCAAAGAAGCAGGCACAACAAATTCCAATCAAATTTTTCCCTTGAAATATCAATGGTCTACAGGGGATACTACTAAAACCATTTTATATAGTTCAAAAGGTAAAAATAAAATACGAATTACAGTAAAAAATGCGTTTCACAGCTGTTTAGACTCAACCACAACCAATATTTCCAAAGCCTTTTTTACATTACCTCAAGATACAATTGAAATGGCTGCTTGTAACCGAGATAGTTTGCGATTGAGTGTTGGGAAACCATGGAAATCCGTGTATTGGAGCACTGGCATTACAGACAGTGTTGTTTATTTAAAAAAGACGGGTACCTACACAGTTCGTGTTAGAGACTCATTGGGATGTTATGCAAAAGATACATTTTATTTTTACAATCCGGGGACGGCTTTTATTCAAATAGACAGTGTAGTTCATGCTCGTTGTTATGGAGAAAATTCGGGTGAATTGTTCTCGTCTGCCATGGGCGGATTTTTACCTTATCAATTTTCTTGGTCCGATCCCAAACATCAAGTAGGTTCACATGCGATCAAACTACTACCAGGTTCGTACGTTGCCTTCGTCAAAGACCGATACGGTTGTATAGACTCAATTAAACAGGACATTGGCAGTCCAAGTGCTTTAATCATGAACGAAATGGTCAATGACAGTATACTGTGTTATGGTGGGCAGAATGGAAGTATTACAATGCAATTGACAGGGGGTGTTGGGCCGTATAAATACCTTTGGGATGATCCAAAATCACAAACAACAGCAAAAGCCCAGGATTTACCACCTGGTACCTATCATGTGATTGGTGAAGATGCCAACGGATGTCGCGATTCTATGCTTGTAAAAATGCATGCACCTTCAAAATTCTTGAAGGCTCTTTTGAGTGATTCGATTGTGTGTAACAATCAATGGGTTTTTTTCAAAGTGATGGGAGTAAAACAATACCAATGGTATGATGAAAAGAAACAAAAATTACCAATAAGCAATGGAATTCCATATCTTGTCTCTACCAGCCAATCCCATCCCAAATTTTGGCTCATCGGGGAAAATAGAATAGGATGTGTTGATTCCCTAGAACTACAATTGGAGGTACTGGAGAAACCTCAGATTGATTCATTATTTGGTCCAAGAAATAATCTTGCTACCAATTTCAAATATCAATATCAAACCACGAGTAGTGTTGGCATGCAGTACCGATGGGACATACACAATGGGTTTATTAGCAATGGACAAGGTACATCGGCTGTAGAAGTAGAATGGACAAAAGATGGTTTGGGATGGATCTCTTTGGAAGTAGTGAATTCTGTAGGATGTAGGGATACAATAATGGTGAATACAACGGTTGGGGGCGTTTCGGCACATCAACCGAAGAATGCAAATGCAATTCAATTCTTTCCGAATCCGACTCAAGGATTGGTATACTTCTCGAATAAAAATGCATTTGTATCAAAAGAAATCAAGGTATATCAACCGGCGAGCAATCAATGGTATTTCTATACTTTAAAACCCCATGAAAAACAATTGGATTTGTCTAGATGTTCTGACGGTATTTATTGGATTTATGTGGATGGAACGGTGTATCGATTGGTGAAGATGTCTCATTGATGGCCGATTTTTTTGATTCGTAGGCTTCATTTTCACGTTTTGTAGAGAAATGCGGCCTCGTCCCAAGTTGCGCCGACAGGTTGCTCCATGAGAGTAGAAACAAGATCAAGGCAATTTTATCGGTCTTGTGAAACAACATCCAAAAAAAAATATCTCATTTTTTATGATTCAACTTGCGATTTTCCGTAATGTGATAATGCGTGTTTTGCGATTTTCCGTAAGCAAAATCCAAATAGTTTGTCTATTTTTTCAAAATGTTTCAAAAGTTCATGACCAAAGCCTCATTCGCGGTGGCTCTCTTATTCCTCGGAATGATTTCTGTGGTATCTGGGCAAGATTTACAGCAAAAACTACCGTTTGACACTGCTGTTACAAAAGGAATTCTAGCAAATGGCCTTACGTATTACATCAAACCCAACCCAAAGCCCGAAAAGAAAGTTGAGTTGCGGTTGGCAATCAATGCGGGTTCAATCTTGGAAGAATGGGATCAGCAAGGGCTGGCGCATTTTATGGAGCACATGAATTTTAACGGGACACAACATTATCCAAAGAATGAATTGGTGGATTTTTTACAATCCATTGGCGTGCAGTTTGGAGCGGATTTAAACGCCTACACCAGTTTTGATGAAACCGTTTATATCTTACCTATACCCACCGATAAACCCGATAATTTGAGCAAAGGCTTTGAAGTGTTATCCGATTGGGCGCAGCATGCCTTGATCACAGACAAGGATGTGAACGATGAAAGGAAGGTAGTTTTGGAAGAAAGTAGGGGCGGCAAAGGGGCCGAAGATCGCATGATGAAAAAATACTTACCAAAATTGATGGCGGGGTCGCATTATGCGGATCGACTTCCCATTGGAAAAGACGATATCTTGATGAACTGCAATCCAGAAGCGATTCGTTCTTTCTACAGAGATTGGTATAGGCCTGATTTGATGGCGGTTGCTGTGGTAGGAGATGTAAGCGTAGCCGAGGCGAGGGCATTGATTGAGAAATATTTTGCTCCATTGACCCTTTCTGATACAGTAAGGGAGAGAATTGAGTTTGATGTGCCTGCCTATACGTCGAAAGAGGCGATGGTACTCACCGACAAAGAGGCAACCAATCAATCGTTTAGTTTGAATTTTTCATCAAAGAAATCGAAGCCGAATACCACTTTGCAAGAATATCGGAGTTCTATCGTGAAGTCTTGTTTTCAGCAAATATTAAATACCCGTTTGCAAGATCTTACACAGACGGCAAATCCCCCTTATCTTTATAGTTATGCGGGAATCGGTGGTTGGTCAAGAGGGTTTGAGAGTTTTTCAATTACCGCGGTGGCATCTAAGGATATGAAAACTGCCATCGATGCCTCGATCGGTGAAATCGTAAAAGTACAGAAATTTGGTTTTACCCAATCGGAATTGGACGTGGTAAAGAAAAACATGCTGAGCTACATGGAACGCAATTACAATGAAAGAAATACTTCTGAATCAGGTCGATTCGTGGATGAATTGGTTCGTAACTTCTTAACCCAAGAACCCGTAATGGGTATAGCAACTGAATACGAGTATTACAAGAATTTTTTGCCTGGAATTACCGTAAGCGAGGTCAATGCCTGCGCTAAAACCTGGTTGGATGATAACAAGACCTATTTTGCGATGTGCCAAGGACCAGAGAACAGCGCGTTAAAAAATCTGACAAATAAAAAATTGTTGAAGTGGGTGAACGATGCCTTTAAGCAAAAAGTGGTAGCCCCGGTGGACCGGGTGTTGGCGACATCTTTGCTGTCTGAGGAGCCCATTGCCGGTAAAATTGTATCGATGGAAAAAGATCAATTGCTGGATGCCAGCACTTATACTTTGAGCAATGGGGTTAAGGTGACGGTGAAGTCGACATCGTTCAAAACGGATCAAATATTGTTTGTGGGAGAAAAAAAGGGAGGCAGTGGACAGTATGGCTTGCAGGATCGATGTAATGCATTGTTTATGAATGGTATGATTGCTACGATGGGGTACGGACAGTTTAGTCCAACAGACCTTGCCAAGTTTCTCGCCGGAAAAAATGTGAGAATTTCAACCAATTTTACTGGCACGAGGAATAGGGTATATGGAAATTCAACGGTAAAAGACCTGGAAATGATGTTGCAATTAAACTATCTCAAACTAACTACACCCAGGAAGGATATGGGACTTTTTCAGGGTGAAATTGCGAATACCGTCTCAGGCCTTAAAGATGCCAAATCCAATCCAGAAACGGCGTTTATGGATACAATGATTAAGGTGTATTATACTGGGCAACCCTTTGCGCCTATCAACATTCCAACCGAGTCCGAATTAATGAGCGTCAATCCTGATCGAATCATTGAAATGTATAAAACGGAGTTTGGCAATGCCGACGGATTTCATTTCTTTTTCGTGGGCAATGTAGACGAGAAAACCTTACTACCGTTGATAGAGAAATACATTGCGAGCCTGCCCACCAAAGGAATAGTCCCCCAATTTAAAGACAATGGCCTTAGACCGATTTCTGGGAAGAATGAATTTGCATTTCACAAAGGATCGGAGCCAAAAAGTTTGGTCATCGCACGGTTTTATGGTGAATTGCCCTATTCCCCAGAAGTGGATTTGCAAGCGGGTATGTTGGCCGAAATATTAAACATCAAAATCATAGAAGAACTAAGAGAGAAAATCGGAGGTATTTACAGCGGGGGTATTTATTCTGATGTGAATAATGAGCCTTACAACAATTACTCCTTTATTCTCTATCTTCCATGTGGGCCGGAAAGTGTAGATACCCTAATAAAAGCTTCGATGATAGAGATTGAGCGCATCCAGCGAGAAGGACCATCAATGAAAGACCTAGAGAAAGTGAAGTTGGCTAGAATTGAATCGTACCGGGAATCTATGAAAACCAACAATTATTGGAGTTATTATTTGAATGAAATCAAATGCAATGGGTACGACGCCAAGCGGTTTTTGGAATATGAATCGGTTGTGAATGCTGTAACTGCGGAGCAAATCAGACAAACAGCAAACCTGATGTTGAGCGGAGAGAATACCTTCAAGGCGATATTGTATCCGGAGAAATAATTCTTAAGGCTGATATAACGCCAAATCCTGCGCCTCCAAGGTGGAGATGTCAGTGCTATTGGGGTTTTTCATCGCGGCCACGCGATTGCTCTGGATTTCTAACAACTTCTCAAAAAGGTTTCTGGCATAACGCGCATTGCCAAATTTTTTATCCGCGTTCGATAATACCGAAGCGAAGTGCTGACGTAATGCATCGTCCATGCCATCACCCAGAAAATAATCGTTCTTGGCACAAATGCGCTTGAAAATTTCCAATAAATCAACGTCGCTGTAATTCGGAAATTCAATGTATCTGGCAAAACGACTGCTCAAACCCGGGTTTGATTCGATGAATTCATGCATCTCCTCGCCGTAGCCAGCCACAATCACCACAAACCGATCACGGTCGTCTTCCATGCGTTTGAGCAACACATTGATGGCCTCTTCTCCATAACTGTCCTCGCTGTTTTGAGGCGCTAAGCTGTAGGCCTCGTCGATAAATAACACCCCGTCCATCGCTTTGTTGATGATACCCTCGGTTTTCATGGCTGTCTGCCCCAAATATCCCGCCACCAATTCGGTGCGATCCACCTCTACCAAATGACCTTTTTTGAGGATGCCAAGTTCTTTTAGTATTCCGGCATACAATCGGGCGACCGTTGTTTTTCCGGTGCCCGGAGCCCCTGTAAATACGCTGTGAAGCGAAACTTGTACCGTTTGCATCCCTTGCTTTTTTCGCAGCTGTTGCACCTTGATGAGGTTGCTTAAACTGCGAATTTGCTCCTTTACTTCCGCGATGCCAACCAATTCTTCCAAGGCCTTAAATGGATCAGATTCATCGGCATTTTTCTTCGGTGAAATGGGGCTTGCGTTCTCCGAATTGTCTGGATCGGCGGGTTTTGGCGTGATGCTGTTGGAATCGCTATTGCTTGCTTCGCCCGTTGGGAAATCGCTGCTGCTGGGATCGTCAGTTAACGCATCGTCTGGAACAATCATTCGGTCTAGTTCGGTGGTGCCGGCGATGGGGATGCCCGACAAAAAACTGTAGAGAAAATCGTAGTCTTCTTTTGATTCGATGCTTGCGATTTGGTAGGGCTGACGTTCCCCCTTCATCTTAAAGCTGATGTATCTCTCGTCCTTCACCGCGTCGAGGCCTGGTTTGAGGTCTTTGATTTCACCGGGTTGAATCAGGGGCACTGAGCCATGGCTGTTTGTGATGATAAATCCGCCAAATAGGTACAGTCTACAGTAATTCCAGTCGGTGCCGGAGGCCTTCTCCTTGCCGATTTTGCAGTCAACCCACCAATAAATCGGTCGTCCCGTAAATGATTTGAAGCCCAGCCACAAATAGAATGGATTGAGGTCTTCGCCTTTGCGATGCAACCTTTGGTTTACCGTTTTGTAGAAATGTTCTACGCTGTCTGTGTTGGTGTCTATCATACACAGCGACAGTAGCATGCCGTATCGCGATACTTTTTGGGCTTGTTCTAAGGTGACTTCCTGCTTATCGATATTGTTCACCCAATCGTTGTAATGCGGTCCGGCGGCGCTGGCCCAAAAGGGTTGCATTTCTTGTGGCGGAATCAATAAATGTCTAATCGTTAATGTGATGGTCTGCAGGTCCTGTCCGTCCAAATCGCCGTCTTTCATCATCGCTTGCGCTTGGATTTGAACAATTTCTAAGTTCCTCTTCTTATCGGCAATTTCATATTCATTGTCGATGCTTAGTAGGTCCTTTACGATCCCCAATCTCGACATCGGCAAGAACAAAGCCCCATTGTCCATCACCCAACTTTTGACAGCCTGATAAACGATTCGTTTGTTCTTTACAATCAAATCACTTCCTTCCTCGCATTGACCGTCGATGTCGAGAATGTCGGCTTTCTTCAATCGATCCATATCGTTGGAATCGATGTAATCACAGAGCTGAAACAAATGAGTATTATCACGCTTGGTGAATAGGAAGCCCAGCGATTTCTCTGAGTTGTCGATTCTATCTAAAAGTTCTGAAGCCATGTGGTGGCAATTTAGTTAAGACTGATTTGGTTTTCTTTGGATTGTACTACTGTTTTGATGAATCAATATCCTTTTTCCCTGATTAAATAATCTTTTACCGTACTCCACTGTATTTTCTCATAGCGATTGTTGTCATGATTGTGAATGACGATTCTCCCTTCCATCAAATCTCTCATATACTGCATCCCTTGCCATGCGGGATATAGTTCAGTTTTTGAGGGTGAAAAAAATCGGATGACATGAATGAGTGTATTCAACAATCCAATTCCTCCGGGTCGCAATAATTTGTGCTTTTGTGATGTCAGCGAGGTCATTAATTCCACAAAATCGTTGCATGAAAGTACGTCGCCTGCAATTCTTAAATATCGGGGTGTTTCATTGTCGATGGCGGCCTCGGCGGTAAATTCAGCGACGTTAACTGTGGTGGTAAATTCCATTTTTTGATTGGGATTCCCCCAACACAAAATCTTTTTTTGTTTGAAAAGGATCAGAGGCATATCCGTTGTTAACAGATCCATAAACGGACCATTGAAAATGGTTGTTGCTTTGATGGGTGTTGTCTCTATGTACTCGTGAAAACGTCTCCTAAAATCCAAATTTCGATTTTGGCCGGGATTCAAGTTTGTGAAATCACTGGAAAAATCGCTTGGAATAAACCGTTGAACGTTGGCTTTGATGGCGACATCGAGCAAGATCTTTTGTGTATGAAGCACGGTTTCTTCTAAGCCTGCCAATGCGGAAATAAAGCAGTGGGCTCCTTCAAAAAAGTGGACCATTTTCGATGTGTCGTTGAGGTCTAAAGCAGCCACAAGAACGCCTTTTTCTTCCAATCCCTGGATTTTTTTGGGATCGGTTTCTTTGCGAACGATGGCTCTAACTTCAGCGCCTTTGTTCAACAAAGAATGTACAATTTTGCCGCCCAAATTCCCTGTAGCGCCAGCAATTACAACAATTTTTTTCATCAATGGGTTGTTTTCAAAGATATCAATTAATCCTCGATTGGGAGCGTATTTTTATTTATTCCATGGAGATGCTTTTGGTTTGAATTACCTTTGATTTCTATGCAAACTTGGGTGCTTTCTGAAAACAAACTGACCAAAACTTTTGAATTTGTATCGTTCGAATCAGCCATTGATTTTATGGTTCGCGCAAGGGTGGAAATTGACAAAATGAACCACCACCCCGAGTGGACAAACGTCTACAATCGGGTAATGGTGTCTCTGTGTACCCACGATGCCGGCAATGTGGTTACCCAAAAGGATTATGATTTGGCCGAATTACTCGATCGTCTGTTTGAATCAATCCCTAAATTGCAAGCATGAAATCGCATCAGTTCAAAGGAAGTCTCGAGTGGTCCGGCAATTTGGGGACAGGGACGAGTGCATATGATCAATACGGTAGAAATTTCGAAGTCAATACGCCAGGCAAATTTCCCATTCATGGTTCTGCGGATCCCGCGTTTCGGGGCGATGCCGAGCGCATCAATCCGGAGGATTTCTTTTTGAATGCCCTTTCATCTTGTCATATGCTTTGGTATTTTCACCTCTGTGCTGATGCAGGCGTCGTTGTTGTGGCTTATCGAGACGAATATGAAGGAAAGTTAGAAATCGGAGAGGGTGGTATTGGTCGCATGACCTCGGTGGTTTTGCGCCCGATTGTGACCATTGACGCCCAAGCTTCTGTTGCAAATGCCACCGATTTGGCAAAACAACTGCATCACAAAGCCCATGAAAAGTGTTTCATCGCAAATTCCGTAACCACCGAAGTGGCTTGCGAACCGACCGTGGTGTTGGGTTGAAGTCATTTGATTTTCATCATTTCAAAACATCAGATTTGAAAATACGGAAACGCTTGTGATGTTTGATGACCTGTTCTTGGAACTTTTTGCCCCGAATTTTACTATTTTTTATTCTCCAATAATTGCCTTTGAGGTGAGTGAATATCAATTGATAGAGTGCGAGAAAAATGGCGACAATTGTCAAAACAACATACGCGATGGCAAGGCAAAGGATCAATATTATTCCAAAAAAAACCTCTGGATTGAAAATGTTTTGGCTTCCAGAAGTGTTGTTTTTGGAGAGGAAAAAGGCATATAGCCAAAATGTGATTGCTGTGGATGGGATGACTGAAGTAACAAACGATGGTACTTTTGCATCGTCGATTTTTCCCGCCAAGGGTTTCCCCATTTTTATGGATTTGATTTCTACAAAAGGGATGAAAACCAGTCGATCTTTGATGTGGTTCTGAAATTTCGCATAACTTGTTTTGGAAACGAATGACAACGCATCGTCCTTGTTGTAAATGAAAATACCATTTTCAGACACGGCCAACAATTTTCCATGAAATGGCATTGAATCTCCTTTTATGGTAATGGTTTTTAGTTTGTTTATATAGGAGACCGGAAACGAATGTGGGTCAAGCCAATGAATACTATCACCCCGCAGGATGATTTTGCTCGAAACATGCATCTCTGGCACTGTGTCGTGCGCCTGGAGGTTACGTCTGCTTCCGTATTGACTCGTAAATGGTTTTTGTTGAACCCTTTTCCATTCCACATGATACCCCAATGAATGGTATCGAGGGGTAATACTGCAACATTGAAAAAGAACCATGGACAATACGAAGAACCACTGCAATTTTTTCATCTTTCAACATTACGCCGAGGTGAAAAGGTTGACCTACGGAAAATCGCAACTGGGTTTACAGATTTTTACGGAAAATCGCAATTGAGCCCGATCAGCAAAAGCATTTCCCGTTTATCTGGCTCTCAGAAATTTGACCTATCAAATCTCCGCATCCCTCATCATCGGAATGATTTCCAAGGATGTTTTTATCGCATAGAAGGGGAGGGTTTTGATCAATTCATGGGCAGCGGCTTCGTCGATGTTCTGAAGAATCAGGATGGCGCCATTGCGGGCCGGACGCAGATACAATTGCTCAAGAATGCCATCGGATTTCCATTGCGAAACCACCTCGCGCTCGTGTTTTAGCAACTCAGGAAAATTGCTCGGAAGATTGTTTGGGTCGATGGTGAGGATAATTAAAATTCGGTTCATGTTGTTCTCGTGTTTGGTTTTTTGGGTTGATGTTTGTTGGGTTTACAATGATAACAATGGGTAATCGATGTAACCTTGGACCTTGCCGCCATACATCTTCGCACTTCCACGGTCAATTCCATCGGTTGTTTCAATGCTTTGTCAACTGCTTTCAATGCTGCATTCAATTCGAATCGTTTTGGGATATCGGTTCTAAGAGTTTCGTATTATTTTGATTGTTTTGCAAACATAGACGCATTACTTTACTTTTGAAAGTAGTTACATTATTGTATAGTAGTAACCCATAGTAAAGTATTGAATGAAATAAGGACGATATGTTAGAAAATAATTCAAACAAAAATGCAAATGTTTGCACTTTGAAGGATGTTTTGGATGTGATCGGCGGCAAATGGGCCATGCCAATCATTTACAATTTATCGAAAGGCAAGATGCGTTTCAAGGAAATTGAGAGCACAATTCAAGGGATCAACACGCGGATGTTGGTGAAGGAATTGAAAAATTTGGAGGCCAACGGAATCATTTCACGTGAAGTGTTTGCCACAGTTCCACCCAAAGTAGAATATACACTCACCAAGAAAGGGAGTGAGTTACTTCCGAGTATCAAATCTTTACACCGATGGGGATTGGACTATGCAGTGCATCAATTGTAGATTTCTTGTAACCCATCTTTGATCTCCCTAGTATGAACACAGTCACCACAATTACGTTGTTTCGATTCACAACACTGCAAAGCAAGATTTGGGCTTTTGGACAGATGCAATTTGCGCATTCTGCCCTTTCCAAAGCGAACGGACTACAATTTTATAAACTCATGGGAAGTGGGCGCGATTTGGGATTTAGTCCCTTGCCAGATTGGGGTGTCTATGCGCTGCTCTGTGTTTGGGAAAGCGAAAAGGCAGCGGAAGACTTTTTTGCCGAGGCACCCATCTTTCAAAAATATTCAAACCAAGCCGCAGAATTTTGGACCATTTTCCTAAAGCCGCTCAACACCAAAGGTTTGTGGTCAGGGCAAAATCCGTTTGCTCCTTCTTCAACATTGGATCCAAACAATCAGCTCATTGCGGTGATTACACGCGCAACCATAAAGCCCAGCAAATTGATCCCTTTTTGGCGGTATGTTCCTACTTCGCAACGGCCCATTCAAGCGGGCTGTCCGGGTTTGATTTATACGAAAGGGATAGGAGAGGCACCGCTTGTACAAATGGCAACTTTCAGCGTTTGGGAAAGTTTGGATGCGCTGAAAAGCTTTGCCTACAATAGCCCAGAACACAAAGAAGCCATCAAACGAACCCATCAAATCGATTGGTACAAAGAGGAGATGTTTGCGCGTTTCCAACCCTACAAATCAATCGGCTTGTGGGGTGGGGTAAATCCCTTGGCCAATTACATCAAAGGTTAAACTCGGGTTGTACCCGACGAGGGCGAAGCCACAAGGGTCATGAATCCCATGGATTTGATCTTTTGCAGTTTGTAAAAAGGCCATCGCATCAACATGCCGATCACAAATTTTACAAATCGACCTTCCATCGAAGCGGTCCAATCAATCTGTTGTTGCTCCATTTCACTCATCCAGTGCAAGGTGTAGGGATCCAGCGTGCCGTAGGTTTGAATCGATTTGACCGTCCATCCGCTATTTTTAAGCAACAAAGCAATGTTGTTTGGGGAATAGAGTCCCGTATGTCTTGGGGTATGATAGCCCGACCAATTTTCCCCGAATTTGCGACGAGTGTAACTATCAAAATTGGGCACTTCCACGATCAATTGGGTGTTTTCGTGTGACAATTTGAGCAGTTGTTTGAGATGCGCTTGGGGATTGTAATCGTGCTCCAAATAATGCCACATGGTGATAACATCCATAGCCTTTTCATTGGTGAGGTCCTTGATTTCACCGGTTCTCAACGTCAAATTGGAATAGTTTCCTGGGTCATTGATCCAACCTTCAGCGCTAAAGTCCAATCCAATCAATTGTGCTTTGCAGGTTTTGCCGAGCGCCGCAAGAAACGTGGGTTTGCCGCAACCCACATCAAGAATTCGACTTCGATCGCTGATTTGATGGTGTTTCTTGAGCAATTTCACCCGGGCTTGGTCGATTTTTTGTTGGTCTTTTTTCACAAACGATGCGTAGCGACCCCAAGCTTCTTCGATGCGATAGGGCAGATAACTTTCGGTGTAAAAGTGGGACAGACTCGACTCGGCAACTCGGGGATTTAAAAACACCAAGCCGCAATCGGCGCAACGATCGAAATTGTATTTCTCACTCGACGGGGTCGACATCATCGCATGGGTTTGGATGTAGGGGCCAAAGTTCTGCGATGAGCAGGCCAAACAATGATTGAGGATTTCCGTGGCGCGCATCGTTTTTTTGTTGTGTCTGCGAATGTACTGAATTGAAATTCAATAGTTGTTTCAAGTTGGCTAGACCCGTGAAAAAAACAAATGGGGTTCAGAAGAACACTGCAACAAAAACAATAATGCCAATTGTGCTTGCTACCAGACCTACTCCTATAGTTGTTCTAAAATACTTCCACAATTTCTTCTGTTTTATTTTCCTTGCTTGCTCTTTGTAAGCTACATTATACTCAGAATTGTTCATTAGTTCGGCATCCGGGTAATTTAGATTCTGTTCCGATGGTTCTTGACTACCGCATATCGCAGCAACGAGAACACCCCCAAATACAGGTAATATCGGATTTAGTGTAGCCGCGACTACCCATCCAGCTCCACAGTTTTTGCCTCGGTAATATTGGTTGGCGTCTTCGATTCCTCTTTGATGCATTATCGCACTATCGAGTGCCGTCTTTTGATATACCAAATCGGTATCATTGGGTGAAGCGAAAGTATCTTTAGAACCATTTTCGTAAAGAATCTGTGATACTTCAATGGAGGGCATTCGGTAAGTGGGGCCCGTTAGATTATTGAATTTTTTATAAGAGACGATAAAGCTTGTTACATCAATGACTTTTGCTTGAATGACCACCCCAGATTTTGTCGTGATCGCGTCTTGGGAGTGACAAATGTTAGTAATAAAGAAAATGGTTGCACAGATCGAAGTGAATTTCGTCAATTTCATACTTTTTGGTGTTTTATCGTATTTTTCGGCAAGTTTTTGATAGTGCCATATCGCAATATAATTAAGCAAAATGAAATCTTTCATTATACACAGCAGCGTTTTGAGCACCGAAAATTCTTCGGCCCACTCTGGTTTGCTCTGTTATGTTGTTTTTGCTCCAGCCTTCAATCTTTTGGCTTGGGTTTGTTCGTCAGCAGCGCCGCGGACCGCGATTCCAGGAAATTCAAGGCATCGTAGCGGATTTTTTGTCGATGATTCGCTAAATCCTTACCGTCTTTTTTTATAATCTGTAAAGTGAAATGCTGATAATCTGTTAAGTAAAATTATTATAATTTGTAAAGCAAAAATCTACTATTTTGTAAAGTGAAATGCTGATAATATGTAAAGTGGTTGTATATTTGACTGTTTATTAGCAGTTTATGGAATACAGAAAACGAATTACAGATGATGAACTACAGCGAAAACTGCAGGCCTCCGGGGCTGTGCTCATTCGCGGTGCCAAAGCCTGCGGAAAAACCGAATCTGCCAAGCAATTGGCAAAAAGTGTCATTCACCTAGATCGCGATGAACAAGTTCAACTGTTGTTCGATACAGCACCAAAGCGTCTCCTCCAGGGTGATACACCCCGCCTAATCGACGAATGGCAAGTGCTTCCCGGGCTCTGGAACCACATCCGGCATGAAGTAGACGATAGAAAACAACACGCCCAATTCATTCTCACCGGATCGGCAAACCCCGAGGAAGCGGCCAAAATGCACTCAGGCGCTGGTAGATTTACCATTGTAGACATGCGCACGATGTCGTGGCAAGAGCTCGGACTTTCCACCGGCACAGTGAAATTGTGTGATTTGTTCGAAGGCAAACCCATCGAAGTACAAGATCATCGCACAGAATTGGAGCAAATCATAGATCAAATCATCAAAGGAGGGTTCCCAACATTGATTCAAAGCGATGTGCGGCAGGCCATGGACGTAAACCGCGCCTATATAGAGCTGCTGGCAGAAGTGGATATGAGCCGGGTTTCAAATACGCGTCGCGACCCCCTAAAAATCAGGAGCCTCCTGAAATCCTTGGCCCGAAATACCAGCACCTTGGTTGATAACACCGTACTGGGCAAAGATATCAAAGCCCATGAAAGCATCGGATTGTCGCGCCCCACACTCTACGATTACCTCGATACCCTACAACGACTCATGATTTTGGAAGATCAACCGGCTTGGAGTACCCACATCCGTTCGTCGCATACACTGAGAAATTCGCCGAAACGACATTTTACCGATGTGTCTTTGGCCGCTGCAGCACTGGGCGCCAACCAACAATCGTTGCTGAACGACCTCAATTTTACCGGGTTTTTGTTTGAGTCGATGGTGGTGCATGATTTACGCGTGTACGGTCAGGCCAACGATGCTAAAGTATACCATTACCGCGATTCCAGCGGATTGGAAGTGGATGGCATCGTGCAGAAATACAACGGGGATTGGTGTGCTTTTGAAATCAAACTGGGGACTGGTCAAATAGAAGAGGCCGCAGAAAATTTGCTTCGATTTGCGCAACTGGTCGATACTGACAAGGCCGGAGCCCCCAAGTCGTTGAACATCATCACGGGTACCGGTTTGAGCTACACCCGAAAGGATGGTGTGAATGTCATTTCTCTCGCATCCCTCGGGGCTTAATTTCAGGACGATTTTCGCACAAATCGACAAGTTTTTTTGA
>CAZZKP010000012.1:0-24964 GCA_964654675.1 uncultured Bifidobacterium sp.
CTAGCGAATTTGGGGTTTTTTATGCCTGAAAATTCCCTAATTTCCCGTTTTATTCATGGGCGAGGCAAAAAAAATTGAAATCACCAATTTCCTATTGATTTGGGTCACTCTGTTTTTTGCGTTTCAATACCCCTTCCAACTGTTCCTTTTTTCTTATGCGATTCTCGGACCTTTACACTACTTGACAGAAATCAACTGGTTGGATAAGAAGAATTACTTTTTGGCGAATCAGAACGACAAAAAACACTACCTCAAAGCGGTTGTCATTTCACTGTTACTGCTCACAGTCACCTTTGCCTTTTTTGAATTGGGGAAATGGGAATTCACCAAACCCCTGCACGCATCAATCCTATCATCAAACATTGCAGCACCGCTAAACACATATACCCAATGGAGCTTTTCAGCCCTGTTTGTCGTCTTCATTTTCGCCGTAGCCTTCGTCGCCACTCCGCAAAGAATCAACCGTTTATTGATCATCGGAATCTGCACCCTGTCTACCCTCTTCCTATACAAATTCACCTTTTTTGCCGTCTGTTTTGGCATATTTCTGCCCACCATCATCCATGTTTTTCTCTTCACGATACTCTTCATGTGGTCGGGCGCCAAAAGAAACTCATCTGCCTGGGGCTACATAAACGTCGTCTCGATGCTCTTCGTCATCATCGTGATTTCAGCCAAAGAAAACCTCGTCATTCCATCAAATACTTCTCAATCCACTTTCGAAACGTTTATCGCAACGAACTTCCACCAGGTCAACTACGCGCTAACTCGCCTTTTGGGGCATCCCGATGGATCCAATTGGAATCTGCAGCTCCCCATTGTATGGAAAGTACAAACCTTCATTGCCTTCGCTTACACCTACCACTACCTCAACTGGTTCTCCAAAACATCTGTCATCCAATGGCACAAGATCGATAAGAAAAAAATGTACACCACCCTCATTTTATGGGCGATTTGCTGCATCATGTTCTATTTCAACTATCGCATTGGGCTGGCCGCAATCTACGTGTTAAGTATGTTGCACATCATCCTTGAATTCCCCTTAAATGTCTCCTCCATAAAGAGCCTATTTCCATCCTCCCCGGGAGTTACTTCCTCCGCCACTGTTGCTGCCAATGGAGTTACCCCCAAAATAAGATTCAATGAAAAAGGGACCCATAAAAAAATCCATAAGTAGATGCAACCATTTGTGCCTGAGAATGTCTAATAGCAGAGTTCATTCAAAACAAACAATCCCATGAGAAACAAACTTCTAATCATCACCACGGCACTCCTTGCACTGTCCACATCCCTCCTTTTAAACGCCTGTAAAAAAAGAGATTCCAGCACAGTGGCGCAAGAGAGCATTGAAGACAATGCAAATGCCGAAATGCATTTCGACATGATTTTTGATCAAGTTGACGACGCGGCAATCACCGGGGGTGTTTATTCTAGGGGGAAGTCGGCCGTAATCACGATTGATACTATGTCTAACCCGCGAACTATGACCATAAACTATGGCGACTCAAATCTCACCTGCGCCGATGGCAATGTGCGTAGAGGCAAAATCATCGTCACTTGGACAGGCCGTTACCGTGCAACCGGAACAGTCATCACTGTAACTCCGATGAATTTCTTCCAAAATGAATTCAAAATCGAAGGCACAAAAACCATCGAAAACAAAGGGAGAAATTCGGCGGGGAACATGCAATGGTTTATCGTGATTAACAACGGAAAAGTCACAACCCCCACAGGCGAAATACATACTTGGACCTCAGATAGAACGAGAACCTGGGTAAATGGAGAGTCTACGAGATTCATTTTGCTAGACGATAAATATGAAATTACGGGGGTAAACACCGGAACAAACCGAAAAGGAACACAATATAGAGCGGAAATTACCAGCCCCATTTTGGTGGAATTAAATTGCAAATTTCATATTACCAAAGGAACTGTAGCCTTGTCCAACCCAAGCAACTCTTCAAAAAAAGCGATTGTTGATTTCGGCAACGGAACTTGCGATAACATTGGAACGTTCACCATGAATGGGGTAACCAGAACCTTTATAAAACGATAATTTTGATTCAATCACAACGATTGGATTTGCTCCGGGCGGCATCGACATCCATCATTCAGCGGCAAGAAAACGGTTTTTATCAGATTTTTTCGTTGGAAAATCGAAGTGATTGATATTAATCTGATTGTACGATGAGGTTTTTGTACCTTTGATTCAACATGACACTCACTTACATTTATTTAGGCGTTGCCGCATTGATACTGCTGGCATCCATCCAGACAATTCAGCAAGGAACAATTGCGGTAATTACCATGTTTGGCAAATATCGCAGAATCCTTTACCCGGGCCTAAACTTGAAAATCCCTTTTTTAGAAGTCATTTATCGTAAAATCTCCATACAAAACAGAAGCATCGAGTTGGATTTCCAAGCGATTACGCAAGACCAAGCCAATGTTTACTTTAAGGCGATGTTGCTTTATTCCGTATTCGACAATCGCGAAGAAACGCTCAAAAATGTGGCCTTTAAGTTTGTGAACGACCGCGACTTCATGACTGCGTTGATCAGAACCATCGAAGGCTCAATCCGCGGATTTGTTGCTACGAAAAAACAAGCCGAAATCTTGGCACTTCGCAAAGAAATCGTAGAATCGGTCAAGGAAGGGATTGATGCCGTTTTAGAATCATGGGGTTACCATTTGATCGATTTGCAGTTGAACGACATCACCTTTGACGAGGTAATCACCAAGAGTATGGCGCAAGTGGTTGCATCGTCCAACCTAAAAGCCGCCGCCGAAAACGAAGGCCAGGCCTTATTGATTACCAAAACCAAAGCCGCTGAGGCCGAGGGAAATGCCATCAAAATATCAGCCGAAGCCGAGAAAATTGCGGCTCAGTTGAGGGGTGAAGGTATCGCATTGTTCCGGAAAGAAGTTGCAAAGGGAATGAGCGACGCTGCCATCGAAATGAAAGAGGCCGATTTAGATTCTTCGTTTTTGCTGTTCAGCATGTGGACGGAAGCAATCAAGAACTTCGCATCAGACGGCAAAGGCAACGTGATTTTCCTTGATGGATCTACCGACGGGATGAACAAAACACTGAAGGAGATGATGGCGATGAATCAGATTGATGCAAGCGCCGGAAAATCCACCAAGAAAAACTTAGGATAATCCCATTACTCGGGAATCACACATTCCCCCATGATTTGGTGATCTTCAATACTGGAATCAACGGCAATCGTGACAGGGGGTTTGGTGATCTTTACTTTTCCTTTGATAAATTCTTTTGGCGCGGGAACCCCTTTTGATGGGAGAATGGGATTGGGTAAGGATTGCATAGAATCCTTTTTTTCCGGCTTTGTTGAAATAATTGTATCGCCCATCAGTATTTGGGGCTTCCCGGTAACGGCTTTCCCGCAGGATGACAGCCCAATGCCCATAACTACTACCAATACATAGGCAAAATGAAGCAAATGGATTGGCGGTGAGGGTTTCACCGGAATTCCGTTCTCCAAAACACGATCCACCTGATCGGCGTTAAAACGACCACACACTTTTTGGGATTTAGGCTGGGAGAAGTACTGCAGAATTTGAGCGTCCGACATCACAGAAAAGTCGACAACAGATTTTTCACAAGCATTGCAAAATTTTCCTTGGGCTTCCAATGTCATTTTTGACCAGTCTTCATGACAGGGTTTTTCGATCTTGATTTTCATGGTTTTTGGGGTTGAAGTGGGCCTTAATACGCTATGGGGAAAAAAGGTAAATGGCCAGCAAGCGGATGGGTCAATTGGAATGACATAAAAATGACACGAATTCCCAAACCCCGAAAACCTTAAAACCGCTGCGTTGTTAATTTTGCACCATGTCTGAAGCAGCAACACAAAACCCACATTTACATCAACTGCAGATAAGCATCGAACCCCTGAGGACGACGCTCGCAAATCATCCGCTCTACAACAAAATCAACTCACGGGAAAAGCTTCAGACTTTCATGCAGCACCACGTCTACGCGGTTTGGGATTTCATGTCGCTCCTGAAATACTTGCAGAACAATCTCACTTGCACTCAGGCCCCTTGGACACCCAAAAGCACAGCAGAATTGCGCTTTTTTATCAATGAAATCGTATTGGGCGAAGAGAGTGATGAAGATCCCAACGGCGGACATATTAGTCATTTTGAGTTATACAAAAGGGCGATGGCGGAAGCGGGTGCATCGTTCGAAGGTATCGACCAATTGGTAAATCGCATTGGAGAAGGAACTGAATTAAGAACGGCCATTGCGCAAAGTCATGTTCCGAGTGCGGCGAAGGAATTCATTGAAACAACCTTCAACATCATCGACAGGGACAATTTGCACGAAGTGGCGGCTGCCTTTGCCTTTGGTCGCGAAGATTTGATTCCAGACATGTTCTTGGCGATGGTAAAAGAGCTCAATGCCAACGGTCAGAATTTCAACACCTTGATTTACTATTTAGAAAGGCATATCGAATTGGATGGTGACCATCATGCGGGGCTTTCTGCTTTGATGCTTAGCCATGTGTGCGGCCACGATGCTCACAAATGGGAGGAGGCCACCCAAACAGCCCAAGAAGCTTTGTCCGCCAGGATTGCACTTTGGGATGGAATTGCGGCCTTGATTTAACCAAACATCACAAAAGCCCATTGATAGCCGTAATTTTGAGGCATGCGATGCGGGCGTTTTGCAATTTTATCGGATCAAATCAGAAAGTTTCTCTGGCTTGTTTCCATTTTGTTGTTAAAACGCGTAGGGGCACAGACAGTAATCCAGGCGGAACCTATACAGTCCGAGGCCCGTCAATATTATATCGCAAATTGGAAGAAGAGCGTTCGTTCATTGACCTATGATTCTGCGGATTTCATAGGACTTCCCTACCCTTATTCTACCCCAACCTTGGCGGGCAATCAGATGTTCCGCGAAATGTATTATTGGGACAGTTATTTCATCAATTGCGGGTTACTCCATTACGGCAATCACCCACAACGAAGCGGCGAGGCAACTCCCGATGAGAAAGACGCCCTCCAACAAGCCATTCACAATTGCAACAATTTGATTTACCTTGTGAATCGGTTCGGCTTCGTTCCCAATGCAAATCGCTTTTCAATGACAAATCGAAGTCAACCGCCCTTGCTCGCGGCGATGGTAAACGACATTTTCGAGGTGACCAAGGATACTGCTTGGCTACGCGGTGCATTAATCGCGTTAGAAAAGGAACACCATTGGTGGATGGAAAATCGTTCTCTGGGATTATCCCCCGAGGAATATAGGGGCATTGCTGGCGCACACAAAATCCCCTCGGCTTTGCGACTCAATCACTATGGAAACAATGCGGACGATGCTTTTTTGCTTCGATTTGCGCAATTCCTCAAAGGCCGTTTGGGCCCTGGATTTGATTCGCTGTATTCTGAATTGAATCGCGATACTGTTGTAAGTGGAGAAGGCAAAAAACAAGGCAAAGGCATCACGTTGGCAGACCACTTATTGGCCGAGGCGGAGAGCGGTTGGGACTTCACCACCCGGTTTAATGCCAGGTGCTTGTTTATCGCCCCACTGGACCTAAATTGCTTGCTGTATTTGAGCGAAAAAACCCTAGCCACAGGTTATAAAACCCTAAATGAGCACAAGAAATCAAAGGCTTGGGGGCAAAAATGCAATTTGCGCAAAGCATTGATAGACAGACTATTTTACGACAAACATACTGGATGGTATTGGGATTATGACTTAGCAAAACGGGGCATTCATTTCAATCACAATGCGGCCCAATTCATGCCCTATTTTGTTGGATTGGCCAGGCACAGTGCTCGAAACAAAACTGCCTTGATTGGGTTATCCAATCAACTCATTGGGAAATTTGGGGTGAATCCCTGTTTGCCCCTTTCTAAGGATACTTTAGCCATCCATGTGAATCGGGTAAAATGGAAAACCCAATGGGACAGTCCCAATGCTTGGCCTCCATTGACACATTTTGTGGTGCATGCGATTGACAATTATTCAAGCGGCGGAGATAAACTCACAGGACTCATGCTAAAAATCAAACGCAATCAACTCATCCTATCGTTTTTTGAATCCGTGGAAGTCCAATTTGCAATCACACACAAATTTTGGGAGAAATACAATGTAGATCATGGCACATTACAGGTGGTGAACGAATATCCCATGCCTGATTTCTTTGGATGGACGGCGGGAGTGTACATGGAGTTTCATTGAGAATTTGCGGGACGTTAAAAGCAATCACCTATTTTCGTAGTATGATTCACGGTAAAAAAGTTGTGGTTGTTCTTCCGGCCTACAATGCTGCACTCACATTGGAGCAAACGTATCGTGAAATCCCTTTCGACATAGTGGACGATGTAGTTTTGGTGGACGATGCGGGGGGCGACGATACCTTAGCTGTTGGGGCAAGTTTGGGCATAAAACATTTGATTCAGCACGAAAAAAACCTGGGTTATGGGGGCAATCAAAAGACTTGTTATCGGAAAGCTTTGGATTTGGGGGCGGACATCATCATTATGTTACATCCAGACTATCAGTATACGCCTACACTCATTCCAGCAATGGCACATTTGGTTGCCACCGGGATCTACCCTGTGGTCATTGGTTCCCGAATCTTGGGGAAAGGCGCCATTGAAGGAGGCATGCCATGGGTTAAGTACATTTCCAACAGAATTCTAACGATGGCGCAGAATGTCCTCGTGAACCAGCATTTATCGGAGTACCACTCGGGTTACAGGGCATTTTCGAGAGACGTTTTAGAAAAGACCTTGTGGGAAAGAAATTCGAATGATTTTCTATTCGACAATCAAATCATGGCCCAATGCATTGCGGCAAATTACAAAATTGGTGAAATCAGTTGTCCTACAAAATATTTCCCTGAGGCCAGTTCTATCAGCCTAAAAAACAGCGCGATATACGGATTGGGTTGTTTGGGAGTTTCCCTGCGATACAGATTACATCAATGGAGAATTTTGAAGTACCATCTTCTGAAATAATTATGATTTATCGCAAATCAATCCACGCGATTTTACGGATTATCGCAACTCAATTCCATTTCATAGTAGTAAATTGCGCAGCAATTTAGAGTGCTTTAGAATTTCTCTTTGACTTACAACGGCATTGAGAAGGGTTTTGGAGGTCTTCGATGATACACGTGTAATGAAAAAATTCGCCATTGTAACTGGGGCAAGCAAAGGACTTGGGAGAGCATTTGCGCATGAGTTGGGATCCCGAGGTATCAATACCATACTTGTTAGCCTACCGGGAGAGGATATTCAGTCGCTAAACGAGGAAATTGTTGCCACTTACAATACAGAATCGGTGTATTTTGAAGTCGACTTGTCTGATTACGACAATGTCATTTCGTTCACCAAAACGATCAACGAATCGTACTCCATTTTCCTTTTGATTAACAATGCGGGCATCGGCGGCACAATGAAATTTGAAGACGCATCGGTGAATTTGGTAAATAAAATTGTGCAATTGAATGTGATGGCTGTATCTGTTTTGACACGACAGTTGATTCCGAATTTGGCCAGTCAAACCCAGAGTTACGTGTTAAATATTTCGAGTCTGGCGGCCTTCAATCCTGTCGGTTACAAATTGGTTTACCCCGCATCAAAGGCCTTTGTAGATTCATTCACAAAGGGAATGAGTGCTGAGTATCGAGATACCAATGTGTTTTTCAGTGTGATCAATCCCGGAGCCATGCCAACAAATGATGCAGTGGTTGACAGGATTTTGAAACAGGGATGGCTGGGAAGAATCACTCAATTGTATCCAAAGGATGTTGCACGCAAAAGCTTGAACAAGTTATTTAGCAAGAAGCGGCAACACAGATTCAATCCCATGAGCGAATTGATTTTATGGATCTTACCAAGTCGTTTCAAACTCCCATTTCTCACGGGAATTGTGAAACGAGAGTTTGTAAAACCATAGACATCAATTAGTCCTCAGAATTTCTGCTTGCATCCCACATCATATAAAGCGAATAGGCGCCACCCACAACCACGGCTCCTTGGGGAGAATTTGCCAAAACGACTTTATGATCTTGCTTTCCTGTCACCACGATAGGCGTGAGCACGTAGGCGGTCTTTTTGGGATCGGGCGATACCATTTTAACGAAGCAAAAGTACTTGCCATCTCTCAAGAAAACGGCGGAATCCGGGAGCACCACAGATTCAATGGCATTGAGAATAATTTTCCCTTGCACGGCTTGTCCAATTTTGACTTGATCGGCGGGGATGGTCTCTGAATTTTTTCTATCGAAGGCGCTTCCTTTGGGCTTGCAATAGATTTTCCAGCTTCGATCGGTTTCTATGACGGGCGATACGGCGACCACTTTTCCGGGGATGCTGTGACTTGCCCCGCCTTCGGCGGGGCTCAACTTTACATCCATACCTACTTTCACTGATGATGTTTGGCCCTCGTAGCCTGTCAATACCCAAATCCCAGCCCCATCCATTGCCAACGTCATTACTCCCGCATTGTCGGCCACACTCATTCCCAAATTCACATTCACTGAAACCACAGAACCACTGGACGGCGCCTTGATTATTACCCTGCGTTGAATGCCTGCCCTGACCTGATCGATGGTGATTCCAACCGACATCAGGCGCTGAACCAAGCCCGCTTTGCGGGCTTGGTTCCCCTTGTAGGCCGCTTCAGCCATTTGATACGACTTCAAACTGCTCGCCTTGGCCGCATACATCTCCCGCTGTCGGTCCAAATCACTCTTTAATACCTCCCCTTCCGATTCCGCAATCAAATACCCCTCCTGCCAATCTACCACCTGCAAATTCTCGATTTCACACAACACATCACCCTTCTTTACCCGATCTCCCGGCTTTACATTGATGCGTTTCAACAAACCACCAACCGCCGAAGAAATCGAGACTTCCCCCTCCGGACTCGAAACAATTCTTCCAAGTAAATTCACCTCGGAATTCACCAATTCACGTTGAACATCGGCAACTACGATTCCTGCATTCACCCGCTGAGCATCGTCCAAATACAAAGTATCCGAGGCCGAAGAGCTCGCAACTTCCGAGGCAGACGCTTCCTTGGCTCCACCCCCACATCCCATGATGCTCAACGAAAAAAATGCCAACACAACCCAATAGACCTTGGGCTGATTGACCCCTGTCACGCATGGGCTGCGGAGGATTGTATTTCTGACATCCAAGGATTTCGAAATTTGACTTGTCACTTCTCCCCAGATTGGATTGATATTCAATTGATTTACATTTTTCATGTTTGATTTGTGTTATTTGATTGTTGGATTAAAATATAAAATCTGTAATTGTACTGTTTCCCATTGATGCACTACATCGTAATAATCTATCTGCGTTTGTAAGGCTTCTCGCATATACAAACCCCACTCCAGACCCGAAATTTCCCCCGATTTCCATTGAACCTGAATGAGAGAAATTTGCGATGTCGCCATGGGCAGCAATTCTTTTTGATACAACAAAACCCTTTCCCGCAACTGTTGCTCCAAATCGATCATCTGCTGCATCTGCAAATCGACTTGCTGCTCTACATACGCCTGCCGTTTCACCAAAGATTCATACTGCAAGGCTGCGGCCTTGGCATTGTTTTTCAGCATTCCTCCGGCCAAAGGGAGACGCATCGACACTTGATATTGGGAAAAACTCAGGTTTTTTCCGAAATACTGATCCCCAGTGGGCAATTGCTGAAAACCCTGAAAACTCTGTTGCACATATCCCAACTGAAATGTGGGCAACAATCTCGATTGAGCCAATTTCCAGTCTTTTAACCCAAAATCCGCCATCGATTTGGAGTACGCCAATAGGGGAATCATCTGCGATTTTGCCGGCGTCGGAAATTCCAATCCCCCTTCTGTAGGATATACTTTCCCCTCTCTCCCGGCCCATACAGCCAATTCCATCGCATCCCTTTCGAATTGAAAGACCAAGGTTTCATACATCATCTTCATGTCCGCAGCCATTTTCTTTGACTGATTCAACTCCATTCCACCCACATCACCCTGCGAAAATTTCAATTGCATCATTCGCAAATTCTCTGTTGCCAAAGAATCCATCATTTGCCACAGCGGAAACTGCTCTTGGGTGTGTTGCATGTGATAATACAATGTTGCCACGGCCTGCTTGACATCCACCTCCTTCATTGTTTGCATTTGATGCACCACTTCCGCCGCCGACAGTCGCTGCTGATGCTCTTTGGCATACACCGTGGGCATTTGAAACCCTTGACTGAACGTCAATTTGTTGTCTTTATACCACGAATTCACCTGCCCTCCTTCGTACGTCAATCCCGTTGGATCCAAACCCACCTTCGTTTTGGCGAGCGCACTGGCCGACTGTGTCTGTAACATCATCGATTGCATCAATGCACTTTTGTTCATGGCTGACTCTAGCACGTCCTGAATCGACATACGCGAAGTATCGGGAATTGAAGAATACCCCATCGCCTTACTCTTTTGCGAAATGGAATTTGTGCCGGAAAGGGGCCCCGAATTTTCCCATTTTTGAAGCCGGACCTCGCCCATTTCAGTCGGCGATTTTGCAAATAGATTTCCCCCCGCAACGGCAAGTCCCGCAATCAATAGAAGCAAACTCACCAAACCGCTAACGCCCCTACCCGCATCGGGTTGAATGATTTTATGATTCTTTTTCATTTTTCGATTTTCAATCATGATAAAAAGTGCTGGCAACAACAAAAGTGTCAGCAAAGTGGCCGTTATCAGACCGCCAATTACGACTGTAGCCAAGGGTTTTTGCACTTCAGCACCGGCGCCATGACTCAAAGCCATCGGCATAAAACCCAAAGCGGCAACCAAGGCTGTCATCAACACCGGCCTTAACCGTGTCAACGTGCTTTCTGTCACCATTTTCTTCAAAGCGTCCAAATTCGGCTGATTCCCATGTCGCTTAAATTCCGCCATCAACACAATCCCATTCAACACCGCCACACCAAAAAGGGCGATCATTCCTATGCCCGCACTGATGGAAAAGGGCATACCACGAAGCAGCAAACCCCAAATACCTCCGATGAGCGACATGGGAATGGCTGAGAAAATAATCACACTGTATTGAACCGATCCAAAAGCGAAATAGAGCAGAATCCAGATTAGGAACAAGGCAACTGGAATGGCCAAAAACAGTCGGGTTTTGGCACTTTGCAAATTTTCAAAACTCCCACCATAGCCCAGGGTGTAACCCGCTGGCAAACGAAGAGATTTACCCACTTGCTTTTGCAGCGCTTCAACTACGGTTTGCACATCACCTCCCCTCACGTTAAAGCCAACTGTGATGCGTCGCTGCGCATTGTCGCGCTGAATCTGATTCGGCCCTTCAACCAGCGAAACATCCGCCAGTTCGGACAATGGAATCAGCTGACCCGTTTCTGATTTGATAGAAAGCCTTTTTACATCTTCGATGTCGTTTCGGGATCCATGATTGAGCCTTACGGTTAAATCAAACCTTCGTTCTTCTTCGAACACTTTTCCCGCCGCAGCGCCAGCGAAGGCGGTCTCGATGGCTTTATTCAATGCCTCTGTCCGAATGCCATGCAAAGCCATTTGAGCGCGATTGTATTTCACCACAATTTGTGGCTGACCCGACACCTGTTCCACGTAAAGATCTTTTGCTCCATCCACGCGATTCACCACGCCTCCCAATACAGAGGCCAGTCTTGCCAACGTGTCCATATTGGGTCCGTAGATCTTACAAACAACATCCTGCTTTGACCCCGTCATGAGTTCATTAAACCGCATCTGAACGGGAAATTGAAATCCCACGGTCAACCCCGGAATATCTTTTAACGCCAGACTCATTTTTTCGGCCAACTCGGAAAAAGTCTCCGCCGATTTCCATTCCGATTTATCTTTCAAAATGATCATCATATCGCTGGCTTCCATGGGCATAGGATCGGTAGGTATTTCTCCATTCCCGATTTTCGTTACCACTTTCTCTACCTCCGGAAACCGCTGCAATAAAATGCGAGAAGCTTTTTGGGTGTATTCAACACTGGCTTTCACACTGCTACCCGTGATGATGCGTGTATCGGCCGCAAAATCCCCCTCTTCCAACTGAGGAATAAACTCCCCTCCGATACCCGCAAATGCGATAAATGAAATAAGAAGGACCCCCACTGCACCCATCAACATAATACGTCCATTTTGTATGGCCCATTTCAACAATGGAGCAAATCGATTTTCAATTTTCAGCATAACCCGCTCACTGGCCTCCTGCCCTTTTCCCGGATGCTTGGGAAGAAAATAACTACACATCATCGGTACATATGTCAACGACAGAATAAAGGCACCCATCAAAGCAAATGCTACCGTCTGTGCCATCGGTTTAAACATCTTTCCTTCGATGCCCTGCAGCGCGAAAATCGGTAGATACACCACCAAGATTATCAATTGACCAAAGACCGCACTGTTCATCATTCTACCCGCATTTTGCGTCACCACCGAATCACGCTCCTCCCCGGAATATCTCGGACCATCCCTGCGCCACAATTGATGCAGCACTGATTCTACAATGATCACCGCTCCATCGATAATCAATCCAAAATCCAGGGCACCCAAACTCATCAAGTTTCCACTCACGCCAAACAAATTCATCATTATAACGGCGAACAGCATCGCCAAAGGAATGACAGAGGCAACAATAAATCCTGCGCGAAAACTGCCCAAGGCCAGCACCAAAACGACCACAACAATCAATGCCCCTTCAGACAAGTTTTTCTCCACCGTTCCAATGGCATTATTGACCATTTTTGTCCGATCCAAGAAGGCCTCCATTTTAACCCCCTTCGGCAAAGAGCTTTGAATTTCCTTTACTTTCAACTTCACTGCATTCACCACCTCATTGCTATTTGCACCTTTTAACATCATCACCACCGCACCGGCCACTTCGCCCTTATCGTTGTAACAAAGTGCGCCATATCGCGTGGAAGAACCCTCTTTAATTGTCGCCAAATCACGAATCAAAATGGGTGTTCCATCGTCGGCTACCTTAATCACCACAGACCCAATTTCCTCCGCATTTGTCAACAAACCTTCCGTTCTAACAAAGATCGCTTGGGGTCCTTTTTCGATATAACTGCCTCCTGTATTCGCATTTTCTTTCTGCAATGCATCAAACACTTCATTGATGCCAATATGAAACGATTGCATTTGTGCTGGGTCAATCGCCACTTCATACTGCTTTTGAAATCCTCCGTAACTGCTCACATCCGCAACCCCTTTTACACCCAACAACTGTCTGCGAACAACCCAGTCCTGAAGCGTACGCAACTCAGTGGGCGTCCATTGTTTTTCATACCCCTTTTCGGGCAGCAACACATACTGATAAATTTCACCCAGTCCAGTTGTAATTGGCGCCATCGTTGGCGGAGAAATCCCGGCGGGAATCTGCGCATTGATCGATGTTAGCCGTTCGGATACCTGTTGCCTAGCCCAATAAACACTGACGTCTTCATCAAAAACGAGCGTCACGATGGACAAGCCAAACCGAGAAAAGCTGCGCATATTTTTCAAACCCGGGATATTCCGGTTGGCCTGCTCCACGGGTACGGTAATGAGCCTTTCGATATCCGTGGCCCCCATGGAAGGAGCCACCGTAATCAATTGAACTTGATTGTCTGTAATATCGGGCACCGCATCAATGGGCAACTTACCCAATTCGTAGATACCCACGGCAAGCAAGGCGAATACGCCCAACCCCACCAACAACTTTTGTCTTACGCTAAACGCAATGATTTTTTGTAACATTTTTCTTTGATCGTGATGAAATAGCGTGAAAGCCACATTTTTCTGATGCGCAGTTCACTGTTAAAATTCTAAAAAAAAATTGAAGCGGGGTATAGAATACCCTAACCCTTAAGCCCTTGGCGGCTGCCAAATGGCTGATACAACACCCGAAAGTGGCATGGTATTTAGTCTATGTGTGGTTGGCAAATTACATTGCACCAACGCAACAAACTCTTGATGTTCTGTTTGATTCATGGGCGTGTAAATTCCCATTTGAAGCGATGCGTCCGCATGATGAAAAGGCATAGAATGATCTTTCTCTGGGTGACCGTCGGCTTCGTGTGCCTCCGTATAATGTCTCACCAGAAACGACAATACAGAAATTTTCTCAGTGCCCGAGTTGTGTTCAAAAAAATGTTGTACGAGAGCGGGCACACCCCACAGTTGCTGCAGCGATGTTTGTGTTAACAAAAACACAAGCAGTAACAAACGGGCCCTTCTCATTTATACAAAGATACGAAATTGCCCAAACTATGACAATTTCTGTAATTTGCTTTGGCAAACAAAATCCGACTTCGGCACTTGCGTCTTTGCAATGGCAGAGAACCCACCATCTACTTCTTTAAAATCGTGTATCCCACGGGCTTTCAATATAGAAGCCGCAATCATACTGCGATATCCCCCTGCGCAATGCAGGTAAAAAGGTTTGGCATCGCCCATTTCCATGAACCAACCATGGATGCAATCGAGTGGCTTGTTGTATGCTTCATCCACGTGTTCCGCGGCATATTCTGTCTCCTTGCGCACATCCAACACATACGCCTCCTTATTCCATTCCGCCTCAAAAGTTTGGGGCGAAATCCGATTCACCGTATCCACTTCTTTTCCAGCAGCCACCCATGATTCAAATCCCCCACCTAAATGCCCCAACAAATGATCAAACCCCACCCGTGTCAATCGCATCACCGTCTCTTCTTCCCTGCCTTGCGCTGTAATTAACAATATCGGCGTTTTTACATCCCCAATTACCGAACCAACCCACGGCGCAAACTGTCCATCTATGCCAATGTTGATACTTCTTGGCACAAACCCTTTGGCGAATTCACCCGGCGCGCGCGTGTCTAATACAATGGCATCCATAGTCTCTGCCGCCACTTCAAAAGCTTCAACGCCCAATGCCCGCATTCCATTTCCCATGACCACATCAACCGACTCGTATCCCGTTTTATTCATCGCAACATTCATCGGAAAATAGGCTGGCGGAGGTAACAATCCGTCCAAAACCGCCTCAATGAATGCCTCCTTCGACGGTTGATTCAATGCGTAATTCATTTCTTTTTGATGACCCAAGGAATCCATCGTTTCCTTCATCATGTTCTTCCCACAAGCACTCCCCGCCCCATGTGCTGGATAAACCATCACATCATTGGGCAATGGCATTATTTTGCTCATCAAGGAATCATACAACATACCCGCCAATTCTTCTTGCGTCATTGTTGCAGCTTTTTGGGCTAAATCGGGACGGCCCACATCACCAAGGAACAAAGTATCTCCGCTAAACAAACTGTGGGGTGCACCATTGGCATCCAACAACAAGTAACAAGTACTTTCCATCGTATGACCCGGGGTATGTAAAACTCGAATCTCAATGTCACCCACAGTAAAAATCTGATTGTCTTCAGCAATCATGCATTCAAACGACGGTGATGCAGTGGGCCCAAAAACAATCGGAGCCCCCGTTTTTTTGCTCAAATCCAAATGACCGCTCACAAAATCTGCGTGAAAATGTGTCTCAAAAATATATTTGAGGGTTACGCCATCCTTTTCCAATCGATCCAGATAAGGTTGAATCTCACGCAGTGGGTCAATAATAACAGCTTCTCCAGCACTTTGAATATAATAAGCGCCTTGCGCCAAACAGCCGGTATAAATTTGCTCTATTTTCATCGTTTACTTTTTTCTTTGATGGGTTGAAATGGTCCGTATTTGTGTTGCTTTTCAGAAAATCCATCGGCGTAAGGACCAAAAGGATAATCAAAAACTTTATCTTCTATTCTGGGAGCGTCTTTGCCAAGTTCTTTTGGGGGACGCGGTTGCGAATTGACGTATGCCGCCAAATCCCAACACGCTTCATCGCTCAATTTTGGACTTCGATAGGTTGCACCTTGTGGCATATTCGCTTTCACGTAGCCTGCAAATTTAGACAATCGATACAAACCCGCCGCAGTATTGTAGGAATGCGAACCCCAAAGCGGTGGATATTGGTATGATTTTCCATCTGCCGCCAATTGACCTTCTCCCGATTCCAAATGGCAGCTCACGCATTTTTTTTCATAAATCAATTTCCCCCTCACTGGGTCTGCTGCCCGCGATAAGTATGGCACTTCATAAATCCCCGAACCTTTGGCTTTCTGACCTTTTGTAACATTTCGACCCACAAAATTGATGTAGGCCACGATGGATTGCATTTCTTTACTTCCCTTTGCCGGCGCAGTGCCATTTAACGAACGCTCAAAACAATTCGTCACCCGCATCGCAATATCCTCAGAACTTTCCACGCGTTGTTGATTGGTTCGGAATTTTGGATACGTACTCCACGATGAACCAAAATTGATTCCGTAGGGTTGATTCCCGGCCTGCAAATGACAGTTTTGGCAATTCATCCCATTGGTAATTTGAGCAACGCTTCCATGGGGACCCAAATAATTGGAAGTATTTACAATCAACTCCTTACCGTATTCAACCCTCTCTTTTTCATCGCTGGGCACCAAACTCAAATCTTGGGCCGTCCACAAATCGGATGCAGTGTCCAAAGGCGGAAAGTCATCGGGTGGAATACTATCTTGATACAGTTCTTGATTCAAGCCATGTCCTTGTTCCAAATTTTCCGTGGCCTTGTCCCACCCAAAAATTAAAAAACCCGTGATCAATACCAATACAACGGCAAGAATTCCAGAAACACTCCAAATCAGCAATTTCACTTGCTTCTGAAGTTTCGTGGTATCCGTTTGTTTCTTTTCCAATGCGCTCTAATTCGATGCAATAAAATTACGCCAAACATCCATGAAAGACAATGATTTTTATCATCGAACAAACCAAAGCACTATATCCCGAACAACCTTTCTGCATTCCTGGTGGTTATTTCGGCCACATCCAACAGAGAGACACCCTTGACATCTGCCAATTTCTCCGCAACAAGACGAGTGTAAGAAGGTTCGTTTCTTTTGCCACGATGCGGCATTGGCGACAAATAGGGACTATCGGTTTCCAACACGATATGCGCTAAATCAATTTTCGATAGCACCTCACCCAATCCCGAATTCTTAAAAGTCAACACCCCTCCAATGCCCAATGAGAAACCTTCCAACTTAATAATTTCCTGGGCCAATTCGTAACTCTCCGAGAAACAATGAAATACCCCACGCAACCCTTTGCCTTTATAAGGCTTTAACAATTCGATGATACGATGCGTTGCATTGCGTGAGTGAATGGCGATGGGCAAACCCTTAGATAAAGCAAATTCTACCTGATGGAGAAATGCCAATTCTTGTATGCCTTGGGTGGTCTTATCCCAGTATAAATCGATGCCGATTTCACCTACCGCGCAGTATGTATGCGTTTCGGCAAATCCCAAGAGCGCTGACAATTCACTTTCCCAATCCTCCCCCACATCACAGGGATGCAAACCTATCATCCCGTAACAAATTTCAGGATATTCACGCATCAAATCATGCATGCCATCCACTGTTTCGAGATCAACATTGGGCAATAAAATCCGATTCACTCCCATTCGAATGGAACGAGCGATCACCTCAGCGCGATCCCCATCAAAATCTTTGCTGTACAAATGACAGTGCGTATCTACGATCCTCATTTCACGATTTCAATTACCATTTCAAAGGTTGTTTCTGCAAAAACGCATCGATGCCTTTTCTACAGTCAGCACTTCCTCGAGCGACAGCATTTTGCCTGGCCGCGAAATCCAAAGCTTCATCGCGCGACATACTTGGAATCGCTTTTAACATGGCCTTTATAGATGCCACAGCTTGCTGAGATGTACTTTCACAAAGCTCATGGGCTGTTCGATTCACAACCGCTCCAATGTCCTCCGCCGACACCAAGCGTTGCACCAATCCCAAATGATAAGCCTCTTCGGCTTTTAATACCCGGCCCGTTAACATCAAATCCCTCAAAACACCTCCGCCAATTTTCTCGCGCAAATAGACCATCACGAGTGCAGGAATAAATCCGATTTTTACTTCTGTGTAACCAAAAGTGGCTTCAGGAGTGGCAAAACACAAATCCGCCAATGTCGCCAAACCACAACCGCCCGCCAAAGCAGGACCTTCCACTTGTGAAATGACTATCTTGGGTGATAAATATATCAAATCAAACAATCGACGTAACGACTGGGAATCCGCCTCGTTTTCTTCCAATGAAAAATCGCGCAATTTTGCCAAATACGACAAATCCGCCCCCGCACAAAACGGTTTATCTGCGGAGCGAATCACAACAACTCGAATCGTTTCGTTCGCATTCAATTCCCACATTGCAGAGGTCATTTCAGAAACCAACTCTGCACTCAGCGCGTTCCTCTTCTCAGGACGATTGAGAATTACTGTCGCAACACGACCATCCACCTGGGTGAGCAATAAAGAACTCATTTTACAAAGTTACAACACAGGAAATGAAACCTCACCTTTTGATTCTGATGCGCCCAAGCGCTGTTTAAGGTGAATCCCGACCATGGCATCGCCATTCAATTGTTCGTATTCCCACTTGATGGATATAATTATTGAGTTTTCGTAAAAGTCTTTTTCGTGTTTTCTCACTTTTCAGTTCTCCCATCACGATTAACTTTTCATCCGTTTTTTCCACCGTAAACGATTTTTGATAATCGCTGATTTTGAACGTTTCTTGTCGAACACTATTCATATGCATCTCCCATTCATGAAAAAGCAGGAACGACATCAACCCAAAGAACGCACCCATTAAGGATCTAGACATTTTTTTCTTCATTCCAGCCCCAGACCGACTGTCGATTTTTGTAAGTGCCATAAAATACCGATCAACGAAGAAGACAATCGTCATCAAGCAAATCAACGACCCCAATCCAAGGCTAAGTGTTTTTAGTTGGGGTAACGGAAGGTGTTCAAATAAGCCCAGTAATTTTAACACCCAATCGATCAAGCCATCGAGGGCCCAAAACAAAAAATTGGAGACATGAGGCACAAAAACCAGCATTAGGCAAATCAAGGAGAGATAAACCATCAATGAAAATAGTGGCAAGAGGAACAAATTACCCAAAAGGAACCAGGTGGGAAACGATCCGAATTGAAACAAAATCAGCGGCAGGGTGAATAGTGTGGCACTCAGTGTCAGACTCAAACTAGAGACCACAGCATTCCAAACCGGCGAGGGCTGCTCATACAGTGCAATCCAGCGAGTATGAAGCGTAGCAATGCCTAAAACGGCCAGATAACTTAACTGAAACCCCAATTGCTCCACAATAAAGGGATCTGATATCCATTGCAAGTAGGCTGAACCGCACAAAACATGGGTTAGTTTTTGCCTTCGATGTACGGCAAATTTGCCCAACCAAACCCAAGATGCGCCAATCATTGCACGAATCACGGAGGCGGAACTGCCGCTTAAAAATGCATAGAACCACCCGGCGGCCAACAACAAAAACAAGGTTTTTATTGTTGGCCGCCCACGATATCCAAACCCCGTTAACAACCACAGCAACGCACCCATGATGAGCGAAACATGCATCCCCGACACAGCCAATACATGCAACAACCCACCCATTCCAAATTGCTTCTCAATTTCAACATCAAGCCCTGATTTATCGCCAATAAGCATCGCATAGGTCAACCCAGCATTTGTCTCACTCAGTCTTGAATACAAAACCGATCGAATCCATACCAACAAATGATTTTTGCACCGATTGACAGGCGAAAACCCATCACACACAGGCTCTTTCTCCATAATTACAACTTCCGCATCCCATGTTAAATACCCATGAATCCCCAACGTTCTCATAATTCTTCGCCAGTTGGGATCAAACGGAACCTCAGCCTCAGAATAGGATTTTATCAAATCCGTAGGGACCCAGTATTTTCTCAAGGCTTGAGGCACGGTGGCGGCTTTGAAGGCATTTTGACTTGCAAATACGCACCGAAGAACAAATGAGGCATCGCGATCTCGGCCCGTTTGATCCTTCCATCCAAGGCAATAGACAACGCCTGCACCTCTTTTTGTCGGCAGCAAACTGTCCCGAACCTCAATCAATGCCCATCCTTTGGCTTTTTGTGACTCCCACGGCAATTCGCCAACCACCCTAACACTTGAAAATAAACACAAAGCCACCCCAAAATGCAGACAAAACAATGAAATCATCCGTATGCTGGGATTCCACTTACGGTATTTGGGTTTGTACATCCAAACATAAAGAAGAATACCAAGCCCTGTAATGAGGAAAGACAAGGGATAGAATTGGATGTCCCTAATCCACAAATTCGGATTGAAAATATCTATCCGATTCCACAGATAGCCAAAAAAGAGCCCCAAAAGAGGAATAAAAAAAGGATTGGATCGAATAAATTTCTGCATTTCAGGGCCTCATTGGCGCCGAAAGCAGTTGACATTACTAGGAAAAGATACGCTTAATCATCCGCCACATATCGCTCGCGGACTCATCTCGTCTACGCCATTGTTTTTGTTCAAACCAACGATCGTAAACATCCCCTCTTGCCGCCGCTGTTGGCGCATCGATAATTTCTTGGACGAACAAACCCATATTGTCCATATCACCCCCAAACAGAATATTGGCAAATTCAAATCGTCTGCTCAGAGGAAACTGACCAATGATTCCGTCAACCGTGTGAGAACTCGAAACTGTGTCTACAGAATCAATCGCAGCAGCAGGAATTGGCGCTGGCGCTGGTTCTGCCTCTGGCGTTGCCATCGCAATGGGCTCAATCACCGTCACGGGAACCGGTTCTGGCGACGCCAATATATCATCAGCAACCTGGATCTCAGTTGGGATTTCTGCAAAAGGCAATTCGATGTTTGCAATTTCCACCTCTGGCGCAAACATGTCAATGACCAGATCCGAAGCAGGCTCAAACACCGGATCAACAACAGCCCCTGAACTCAATTCAGAATCCATTTCCGATACTGACTCAGCGTCAGCCTCATGAAGCTCCGGAAACTCCATGGAAAGCAACTCGATATCCACTTCCATGTAAAGTTGAGCCGCCAACAATTTCAACTTCCCCAACTTCTCAATATCCAACAATTGGGTTTGGTCGTTTCGCACTTCATGATGTATACTTGCTAAGTTATTTAGCACTTCTAGCAGGGGAGTTTTATTTGCTTCCATTGATAGCGGCAAGTTACAACAGCCATTGAAATTTTGTCATGAGAGAATTTACACTTATCCACGGTTGCATGTTTGCAGGCAAAACCACTCAGTTGATTGGATTGTACAACGAAAGCATGTGTTCAGCCGAGGAAAAATTGACGGTAAAGCCTCTGCTCGACAAACGCTACAACGCAACAACCATCAACACCCACAGTGGAATTCAAATGCTTGCGCATCGCATTTCCAAAGCAGAAGAAATCTACCCCCTGATCAATGAATTCACCAAAGAACTATACATAGACGAAGTCCAATTTTTTGGTCCTTTCATCGTAGAAGTTATCGGCGAATTGATGATGAATCAGATAAAGGTTGTGGCGGCTGGCCTAGATAGAGACTACATGGCAAGGGATTTTGGCCCCATGGCGGCGCTCAAAAAATTGGCCACCCAAAAATTGGAAGTCAAAGCAAAATGCCATGTATGCAACTCAAACGCCAGTTTCACCTTCCGAAAACCGGGAAACGACGATTTACTCTTGGTTGGACATACCGACATTTATGAGGCACGATGCGAAGAACATTGGCTCGAGGGCATGAAAGGCCGCGTTGAATCAGTTTCTCAGTAATCTGAAAAAATCCATCCATGAATCCCACGCAAAAACCAAACAACACCTTTCGATTAACCGCATTATTTAGAGAGTTCTTCCAAAGTCAACAGTCGGCCGGAATCCTGCTTGTTGTTGCCACCATCACCTCTATACTCCTCGCCAATTCATCCATCTCTGAACAATATGTTGCATTTTGGAAAACAGAAATCGGTAGCAATTTCAATGGGTTTCACCTGCAACATAGCATCACCGGCTGGATCAACGAGGCCTGGATGACCATTTTCTTTCTTTTGGTTGGACTCGAAATCGAAAGAGAATTATACATCGGTGAATTGAGCAGCAGAAAGCGTGCGATGTTACCCGTTATGGCAGCCCTCGGCGGAATGATTTTCCCCGCGCTGGTGTATTTCCTATTCAATTTCAATCACCCCGAATCCATCTCTGGCGTTGGAATACCCACTGCAACCGATATAGCCTTTGCCATTGCTATCATGGGATTGTTGGGTGATAGAGTGCCTCCTGCGCTCAAAGTTTTTTTAACCGCCCTTGCCATCATCGATGATCTCGGTGCCATCCTGGTGATTGGGATATTTTATGGAAACGGTTTTTCAGGCCTGTATCTCATCCTTAGCGCCATCATCTGCCTAACCCTTTATTTCTTCAATCGCAGAGGAAATGAGAACTTTTGGGTTTATGTAATTCTCGGATTATTGCTTTGGTTCTGCATGCTACATAGCGGAATCCACGCCACTTTATCCGGTGTAATTCTTGCCTTCGCCCTCCCATTCAAATCTGGAAGCCCCACCACCCTTTCCTATCGCATCGAACACAAAATTCAGTGGCCCGTAACCTATATCATTTTGCCATTGTTCGCCCTTTCCAATACGGCCATAGCCATCAATTCCGAAATGACAGGCGCCCTCTTCTCCCCGGAAAGTCTTGGCATTTTCTTTGGCCTGCTCGTAGGCAAACCCCTAGGAATCGTGGTTTTTAGTCTCTTGGCGATACGATTGGGGGTCGCAAGCTTGTCTGCAAGCATTGGTAAAACGATGCTACTTGGTGCCGGAATTTTGGGCGGAATTGGCTTTACGATGGCGATGTTTGTCGACAACCTAGCCTTCACAGACACCCAACAAATCGATCTCGGGAAAATCAGTATTTTGATCGGCAGCACCACCGCCGCAGCCCTAGGATTCCTATTGCTTCGATTGACCGCAAAAGCCAAGCACCGCGCTGCTTAAATCAGCCAAATCAACAAGGTTGCATCAATCAATACACGATAGAAACGGGCAAATTTGAATGCCTTTGGAAAAAAGAACATCAGCCCGTAGATGAACAACAACAAAATTGCGCCAAACTGATTTCCATCGATATCATTTCCGCCAAAATTCATAACTACCCAGCAAGTCGAGATGAGGAGAACCAGCATCGCCAAAAGAAATTTCAACCTTTGACTCGAAACCAAGATCCACAGATTCGGCGTTTCGGAGACGGCATCTTTGTCTTTCTCGAAGTACTGCAACAATAAAATATTGAGGAGGAAGATGAAAAATCCTTGCACCCAAAATAGGGAAATTTCCATCGAGGGCAATCCACCAAAGGCGGCAACAGCAAAAACAAAAGCAATCAAAATTGGGCCAAGCATCGCGAACAACAGACCGCCGCGCCACTTGAAATAACCAAACAACAAACCACCCATAATGGGTACACGAAGACTCCATAGCAAATCCAAGAGAGCCTTTTTATTCGACGTACCAAAGCCCAACAAAGGCAAGACAACCGCTAACATCAAAAGAACAAAACTGCCAAACAATATCCACCCGACCGCCAAAATGAGATGCCACGCTTGTAATTTGGTCCCAAGGCCATCCCACATCACCGCATCAGAAATAAAATCTACGGCATATACAATTAGGATCAAACAGGCGACAATCCAATCCCAATTCGGAGGCACTTCCGGCAACAGGAAATTCAATTTTGTCTCATTTCCCAGCTGCCCGCGAATCATCAAAAACACCAGAGCTACAAGGGGTATCCCCAAAGCCTGAATGCCCAAAAATGGTTTTCCTTCCGATGCACCCCAATTTTTCAAGGCAATCCAAAGGCGAGCAAACATGACTAATTTTTTAATGCGGTAATTTTTCCAATGTTGGGAATGGCTCTTCTTAAACTCTCTTCAATCCCAGCAGTCATGGTCATTTCACTCATGCTACAAGTACTGCAGGCACCTGTCAATCTAAGAACTATGTCCAATTCTTGGCTCACTTCCACCAATTCTACATCCCCTCCATCAGCGTGCAAATAAGGACGCATGGTTTCCAAAACCTGTTCTACTTGCTGATTGATTTCACTCATGGTGAGCAAAAGTAATATTATTTTGTGATTTGCAACATACTCACTTGCTGAGCCAATGCACCGGCCACTTGATAGTAGGGCTTTAATTCGATCGCATCTGATGTTAAATGGCCTTCGTCTATCAATTTCATCAACGCCGGATTCAATGGCAATTCCCCTAAAAATGGAACGCCGTATTCGTCGCTCAGCGCTTTTCCACCACCCTCGCCAAACAATTTATATTTTTTATCGGGGGCATCCTCTGGCGTGAAGTAACTCATATTCTCTACCACACCCAAGATTTTTTTGTTGACCGCTTCCATCGAGAACATCCCCATCGCCCTTCGCGCATCGGTTAACGCCATCTCTTGCGGCGTTGTTACGATTACCACACCTGTTAGAGGAACATTTTGCACCAAACTCAATTGCACATCACCCGTTCCGGGTGGCAAATCGATAATCAAATAATCCAAATCGCCCCAATCTGTATCCTGTACAAACTGCCTAAAGGCCGATGAAACCATCGGACCACGCCAAACAATGGCCTGCCCACGGGCTGTCATCAAACCAATACTCAACAATTTCAAACCCTTCGCTTCCACGGGTATCATCATCTGCCTCTCGCCTTTCATGTACATTTCCGGGGACGCCGAAACACCAAACATCGTAGGTACACTGGGACCGTAAATATCGGCATCCAACAGGCCCACTTTGGCACCCATTCCGCTGAGGGCTAAGGCCAAGCTAGCCGACAAAGTGCTCTTTCCCACACCGCCTTTCCCCGATGCCACAGCAATCACATGCTTCACACCGGGCAACGTCTCCGACATTGGAATACTTCCTCGAACCCGACTTGTGGTAGATACTTCCACAGGAATTTCAGGGTCAACCATCATCCGAATCGC
>CAZZKP010000013.1:0-24443 GCA_964654675.1 uncultured Bifidobacterium sp.
GAGAAATCTGGGGCCTTGTTGTTTTTGGCCGGTTCAAACATGGTTCAAACCATCCATTCATTGACTTGCTCAACTTCGGGTTAACTTATTGGAGGAAAGTCAAGACATACACCGTGCTATTTTCTTTGGGCTTACAGCCAAAATTTCCAGGGGATGAAGCGGGGTGTTTTTCTCTTGTAATCGGCAAATTCGGGGTATTTGGCGGCGGTGATATCTTCGCTAAAATTGGAACTTCCGCGGAATAAAAACAGGAGCAACACAGCGCCGATGATGCTCCAATTGATCCAACTGCTGCCGGCGCTTACTGTGAAAAGGTAGAAGCAGATCCATATGCCTTGTTCGGCGGCATAGTTGGGGTGACGCATGTATTTCCATAGGCCGGTGTGGGTGAAACCCTTTTTGTAATAGGGGTCGGATGCGGGGGTAGGATCACCCTCTTTGGCCAGTTGCAAGCGGCGGTGTTTTTCCGTTTGATAGACGTATTGCTGTTGGTCGGCCACGGTTTCCATCACAATCAAAAGGAACATAGCCCCAGCAACCAAATAATCTGCTGTACCCAGGGCTTGGTAACTGTGTCGCCATGCTTCTAAAATGGGCAAGGTGAACAACAAGATCAACGCATTTTGATACAGACAGATGAAGAACAAATTGAACATCATCCAAGCGAAGCGGGATTGGAGGGCTGGGGTTTGTCGGAGTATGCTCCAGCGATAATCTTCCTCGCCGCCCCAGAATTTCCTGCTGTAGCCGCCGCGGCGGGCAAAGTTGAAAGTCAATCGCACACCCCAAAGCGTAACCAAGATGGCCATGATGTTGGTTCGGGGCTCAAATCCCGCCGCGGCGGCGAAATGCCAACCATAGTATATGGGGATGAGACTCCATAATTTATCGACTTGGGAATTGTTGCCGGTGAATTCACCCACCACAAAACAGATCAAGGCCACAGCCAAAGTAATCCAAGATACTTGGGTGAGAGCACTCCATTCCATGGTTGTAAAATTCAAATCTGCTGTAAAAACTGCGATGGAAACGATTGTTAACGCGGCAATTAGGAAGAAAATGGTTCGAATCATATCGAGCAAATAACACAAAGTCTCTGAAATTTCAAAATCACCGTTCAAAAGGTATCTTCGTTGCATGGTTTTGCGAGGATGGCATTTTGCCTTTGGACTTCTTTTCTTGGCTCAAACCTTGCGGGCTCAACACGATGTGTTTTTTCAGGGCTTTTCGGGACGAATGGTATCGCACAGTAAGTACAATGCGAGTATGGCGGGACCCATCCGGGGTCTACAAGCAGAGGCGAGCTGGTATTTGTCTGAGAAAGTCTCTGGCATCGGCCAAAGTTTTCAGTGGAATGAATCGGAGAATGTTCGTTCAAAACGACATCGGTTTGTGGGTTTGGGGATCAATGGATTTGATATGGGTGATGCAGCTCGGAAAGCCAAGTGGCAAGCGTCTCAGGATTCTGGGAATCTCTCGGCGGAGGGGTATGCCAAGGGTGGGCAGGTGTATTCGGCATTGATGATATGGGGAGAGCACGTAACGATTTCCAATCGACTGAAATTCCGCTATCAATGGGGTACGGGGCTTTCCTATCACACCCAGTATTTTTCAAAATTGGCGAATCCCTTGAATTTGGCGATTTCCACACCCGTGAATTTTGCGGGGCAGTTGCGGTTGAGTTTTTTGTATGATTTGAGTCCCGCAATTACGCTTTCATTGGGAGGAAATGTCTCTCATTTTTCGAATGCCAACTGGCAGAAGCCCAATGTGGGATACAACAATTTCCATGGGAATATTGGTGTTTGGATTCGCAGTGCATCGTACCGCAAAAATCATAGAATCGGAGACGGTGGCAATGGCATTGTTTCGGTATTGAAAAAGGATCGTTGTTATTGGAACACTGGCTATAATTCAGCACTTGGAAGTCAGTATCAACTGGGCCTACGGTGTGGTAGAAGAATGGAAAGTTTGAAACATCCCGGGTATTTTTCCGTCGCGATATTGGAAGTGAATCGGGGATTTTTGTCGATGAGTTCAACGGGTGTTGCAAAACACGAATGGCGAATGGGTTTGAATGGATTTTACGAAGGGGGGTTTCGCTACCGGGATACTTTTCAAGGTGGGAATGGAAAAACGATTTCTGTTCTACCTAGAACGGAGCTTGGACTGTTTGCCAGGCACATTTTCCGGATGGGACGATTGGATTTGAATTTGGATTTGGGCGTGTATTTGCATCGGGCTTTGCCTGGAAAAACCCAGTTTTATAATTGCTTGGGTTTCCAATATCACGTGACCAATCGCCTGATTTTTCAGCAGCGGTTAAAGGCCCATTTGAATGTGGCTGATTATTTGGAGTGGGGATTGTTGTTCGGGTTCTAGTTATTTTTCGAACCTAAGTTATTGGTATATTGTATTTTACCCCCCCCACCGTTTTGTCATTATTATTTCTTTTTTTTATTCCTTTTTGATCTTGTTCTATCATTGAATACGTTTAATCGAGAGATAACATCCTTTCAATTACAATTCGCACGGCAAATGTGCTTTCGTTCTCTATTCCATATTTAAAAGATGTTCTGAACAATTCAGGGTGAAGTTCAGAAAGTAAAGACAATCGATCTGCAACCAATTTGAGTCCAATGCCGATGCCTTTGTTGCCTTTTTTTCTCTGTTTGGGGAATTTGTTTTCTATGCGAATTTCAAGACAGTTCTGGTTGGCAGAATGGAGATAAAGATCAATGTTGGTGCATTGTTCATCTGCCATAACACCATGCTTGATGGAGTTTTCAATTAGGGGTTGCAAAATCAATGGGGGAATACGCCATGATTTGATTTGAAAGTTATTTGTGGTATGAATTTGAAATTGAAACTCCGTATCGCTCTCAAAGCGGAGTCGTTCCATTTCTACATAATCTTTGATAAAGTTAATCTCGTCGTGAAGAGATATTAACTCATTGTCCGAATTTTCCAAAAATGTACGGTTTAATTTGGCCAATTTTGCAGTGACTTCAACCGCTTTTTTTTGTTGATTTCCAATAATCAGCGATTGGATTAAACTCATGCAATTATAAATAAAATGAGGATTGAAGTTGCTCTGCAACGTTTTGAGTTGGAGCATAACAATTCTCCGATTTAGTGCGCCCCTTGTTTTGGTTTGATGGTTAAAATAAATGAATATTAGGAAAAAGAAGAACAATACGATAAACCAAAAAGGAAGATCTTTATAAAAAATTAAGGTAGACCAAATGAAGCTGCTCGTTGAAGTGGATTGAGATTTTATTGTTAACTTATATCGCCCCACGGGAATGGCGTTAATCCAACGATACCTGTTGCCCGTAAAGAACAAAATCTCTAATGCCGATTTATCCATGTTTTCTATGTTCACTTCGAAAAGTGATCTATGAATATCAAAGTAATTGCCCCCCACCGTTTTTAATTGAAAGTTCCTGTTTTGGTTGATGCTTAACATTCCCTCAATGGGATAGATTGAGTTGTTATCACTGCCGTAATAGGCGCGAAAATTGGGATATGTTTTGTTCGATTGCGAAATCACTTGTATCGCATCGCCTCGATCAATTGCAAATTGATTTCCGTTGGAAAATAGCCACAAATTCGTGTTCCACTGTCCCAGATATTGTTGTTGTAAAATTTCGATTTGTTTGCGATTTTGAAAAAACTTAGTGGTAAAGACATAATCTCCAGTAAACAGCTGAAATCCATTGTTGGATCCGGTAATCTTTATAATTCTAATGTCTAAGAAGGGGATTGTGAGGTTGATGTTTCCGACGAAAGTGAGCGTATTTTTCCTGAAGTCAATCAAATAGACTTCAATGGCACTTCCGTTTTGTACAATGAGTTGATTTCCAGAAACTTGAAACTGTAATGTGAACTGATTAAAGGGTTTTGTGCATATTAAATCATGGTATTTTTCCGATGTATCTATATATCCGAATCCCTTGCCCATTTTGTGGAAAATGATACGGTCATCTTGAACCACCAGTGCATCTGACATGGCATCAACGTCAGTTTTTCGGAGGGAGGGATTTTTATTTGGATTAAAAATGCAGATTTTATCATAGGGCATGAAGAAGAAAATCTTCTCCTTAATTGAGGTCATCCATTGGAATTCATAGGTTTGAATACTCTGAATGATCTTATTACCTAAAGGGTCGTAAATCCACAAATAATCGGAACCGAACAAATATAATTTGTGGTTCATTTCCAAAACGCTGCGTATCCGATCATTGATCAAATGAGATTTCCACTGAGTTGCGTAGGTATTTGAAAGAAATTCCACTTGGTTTTCATTGACACCCACAATGAAGTTCGCAGTAACAAATTTCTTTTCATAGCGCCTGGCGGTAGGCACAAATGTTTTGGGTTGGTTCAATAACAAAACACCTTTGTTTTCAGTGCAAAGCCAGAGCGCGTTTTTGAATCGACTGGGTGTGATGGACCAAATCGGAATTTGGTGAGGTGGATTGTACGTGTGAATGTTGGGATTGTGAATGTGCAAACAGCCATCTTCAAAATCGTTGGTATTTGTAACAGCGCAATATACGATGCCATTGTGTACTCTAAAATCCCAAAACGCCCATGTTTCATTGTGTTTTGGGGGCAAGTCGTATCTTTGGAAATGGTAGGCGCTGTCCATAACCATGTAGTAATTTTCACTGCCTAAATACACCTTGTTTTGGTGTACAAATGAAACCAGATTTGCAAAATCGTAGGTATTGATTTTTCGTCCTAACTTCTCGAGGGATTTCGATAAATCGGCCCAAGAGCGATTGGGTTGTTGTTGGTAAATGATGCGTTCTGGGTAAGACAATACATGGAGTTTTTGATTGAAATAGAAAATGTCCATGGGCATATTTCCTGGCAGCATCCATGATTTTGCATCGAAAATATGAAAGATCCCAGACTGGGTAATTCTCCAAATTCCATTTCTCGCAACGGCGTACAGCGATTGATTGATTTTTCTGAATCGGCGAATTTTTGGCAATTCAGTTTTGGTATAGTGGTTTACAAGGTTGCCCGTGGCAATTTCATAAATGTACAGACCGTCGTTGTAGGTGGCGATGTACAGGAGACCCTCTTCTTCGTGTAAATCCCAACATTGTTGAACGCCAATGGCTTGGGATATTTTTTGTAGGTTGATCTGATTGCTGGGTAGAAAGAAGAGTCCGGCGTCTGTTGCTACGGCAACGGACCCATTGTTAAGTTCTATGAGTTTTCTGGTGCTGGAACTCGGCAATCCGTCGGCCATGGATATTTCGGCCAACTGTTGATTGCTTTGGGCGATGGACAACAAGGTTACTGATTGCCATAATATGACTGCAAGAGTTTTCTTCCAGTTTTTGACAATGCGATTTGTTGTCCACTTCTTAAACATAAATAATTGCTCTTATAACTCGTAATTTGTTCTTGGGGCACCAAATAAGATCGGTGAACACGAACAAAATAGTTGGGCAAAGATGGGGATAAAACTTTTAATGTTTTGGATACCAAATGTTCTTTGGTTGGGGTGACAATTTTTGAATAGGCACCGGCGGCTTCTATGTACAAAATATCTTGAAAAGGCACCACGATGCTGGCCCCGCTTTCGCGCACAATGAGTGTGGGTTTGGCAGTTTCAGAGGATGTGTTTAATCGGCGCACCAGTTTTGCCAAAATTGCAGTGAAATCGTTTTCAGAAATCGGTTTGAGAAGATAATCTACGACCTCAATTTTAATGGCTTGCATTGCATATTGTGGGTAGGCAGATACTACAACGGTTAACGTATTTTCTGTAATGAAATCTCTGAGCTGCAATCCATTTTCACCTTTCAATTCGATATCTAAAAAGACCACGTGAACATCATGTGTTTGGATCAAATTTCTTGCTTCTTTTAATGACGCTGCGGTAATAATTTCTCCAAAAATATCATGGGCATGTTCATGGATATAGTAGGAAACCATGTCACGCCCGGACTTCTCATCATCAAGCAATAGAGCGCAATATTTTCCTGTTAGTTCCTTCACAACGCTAACTTAATTCTGGATTCTGAGAATCGCTTATCGAAAAATGATTTTCTTGATAACTTTTTAATAAGGGGCTGATTTCTTTGGTGTAGTCACAGTTGAGATTGTAGTATTTATCTTTGCCCAATGAACCATGAAGTGATTCAATGGACTTGCGAAAAAATTGCGATTGAGGTCAGTCCTTTGGGTGCCGAGTTGCAATCGGTTCGCGTGAATGGAGGTGATAATTTGTTATGGAGTAAGGATGACCAACATTGGAATCGGGTGGCTCCAAATTTATTTCCTTTTGTAGGTCGATTGAAGGAGGATCAATTCAGATTTTTGGGTCGGGATTTTTCCATGAAACAACATGGTTTTGCAAGGGATTGGGAGTTTCGCGTGGTGGCCAATCATCCTGATTCTTTGAGATTTCGATTGGTTTGGAATGAAACTACATTGTTGTCATACCCTTTTAATTTTCAGTACGATGTGATTTATACTGCCGTTGGGGGTATGCTTTGGGTGGAGTATGAAATTTGTAATTTGGGGGAGGATTCAATGCTGTATTCTGTGGGTGGACATCCTGGTTTTGCCATCCAAGGTGATTTGGAAAATTATGAATTGCGTTTTGAAGAAAAATTTGCCGCTGATCGATGGTTGATTGATGGTGCCTATTATTCCGGTGCAACAGAACGAATGGAAGTGGATGGCAGGCTAAAATTGGAAGGGGGATTGTTTGAGAAAGACGCGATTGTTTTTCGGCATCCTCCATTTGATCGTGTGAGCTTGTGGGAAAGGGGTGGCATCAAACGGTTGGATTTTGTTTGTTCTGAATGGGATGCGGTGGGATTTTGGACAAAGCGAGGGGCTCCATTTTTTTGCATAGAACCGTGGTGGGGTTGGGCGGATGCTTGGGCGGATAGCGGAGAGTTGACCGAAAAGGGCGGCATGCATATTTTGCCTAAAGGGGCTTTTCAAAAACACCGGTATGGCTTCGGCGTGATGGATTGATTGGCCCGAAGGATTTTGAAATTTATGGATTGATTTTGCGAACGATTTTGCCGTTGTCCGACATGGTGATTTCTGAAACAAACAGGATTTTCTTTGGTTGATGCAGTTTGGGTAGTGTGGCGAGGCGACGCGTGATTTGTTGCAGGTCCTCCTCCGAATTCGTGGTATAAAGGGTGAGTTCTTCCCCCAGAATTGGGTGGGGTTGTCCGGCGATATAGAACGACATCGGTGGCCAATTGAGCAATTGGGCTATTTCTTTTTCAAGGGGTTCTATGGGGATTTTTACTCCACCCGAATTGACGAGTAAGTTGGTTCTTTCTAGCCAAACAAATGTGCGCTCAGAGGTTTGCTGAATTTTGTCGTGGAGTGTGATCTTGCGGCCATTGGTTGCGGGGTTTGCAATTTGAATTTCCCCGGATTCGTTGGTGCTGAGGGTGGAGCCGGCCGTGAGGGTATATTCTGTGGTGTTGTGATTGAGTATACGGCCGGCAAAGTGGGAAGCGGTTTCTGTGGAACCAAAAGTATGAATCCAACGCGTATGTTGAAATTCCGCTAAGATCTGCTTTTCTAAGGTGTCGTCTAGGGCTTGTCCTCCAATCAAAACGGTATGCATGTGATTCAATATGTTGAGACCCATGGTTGATTTTAATGCCAACTGAAGTTGCATCGGAGTGATGCTCAACACATTCGGCTTGTATCGATTCCAAAGTTCTGTATCGTAGGGAAGTACTTCCCCATCCAATATGAGTGTGAGTTGTGATTCCTTAAAGGGATTGGTACTTGCTGGGCCTATCCATATCGGGGTTTTCCATACGGCACTGCGGATGAGTTGCATAAAACCACCGGCTTTGTTCAAAGGCAATATGCACAATTGTATGGGAATGAACTGCGTGTTTTCTTGGGCCGGTTTGGAATCCTTAAACCAAGTTTCAAAGGTGCTTTTTGCACTCCATTGGAGGGCTGCACGGCCGTGTTGGATGGTGGTTGGATCACCCGTACTTCCGCTTGTTTTCAGTGAAAAATGGGTTTCTCCTCGGTTCCAACGATGTAAAATGTCGATGGCTTGGTCTATGGTCTCCTGCAATTCCATGAAATGGCTTTCGATAATATGTTCTCAGAAACAGATTGACCTCTAAAGGATCACAACCAACCCTCTTCTTTTAGGAACATTTGAAGAACATCAAAGAACCGTTGGATGTCTTTTTTGTTGTTGTAATAGTGGGTAGAAACGCGAACACAATGAATGTTGTTTTCCGCTACATATCGCAATATTACATTGTTTTTCCTGGCAAAATCACAGAATCGTTGGGAGGCTTGTGGGGTAGAAGTTCCAGGAACCGGGGTTTGGTTTTCTTGGGATTTCGAAATTGGCGTTTCTGTTGTGATGGATTGGGCGTTTGCCGATGCAATTTTGCTGGGATGTTGGTGAATTCTGAAACCCACTTGCGCTCCGCGCGATGCATCTTCTGTGGGTGTTAGTATTTCAATGACGGGCCCATAGCTGTGGTGCATTTTCCATGCAATGGGTGGAGTTTTTTCGTCCCCATTTCCATGGCTTGCCGAGTCTCTGATTGGAAATTTTACATTGGGATTGTCGTTGATTTCCAACAGACCATTCATGATCTCTTTGCTTAAATACTTCACCCGTTTTTCGATCAACGCCGGTCCGATTTTCTGGTAGAATTGCATCGCTGCCTTCGCTCCATCGTACATCGGACCAGGAAAAGTTCCGTAGCTATATCGCGCTGTTTTATTGACCAATTCACCCATGCTTGGTGGGGTAGTACTCATGTCGAATTTGTCCACGCTGTAAGCCGCCACATGATGAATTATTGAACGCGGTAAAATCTCTTCGGATGCGTAAAAAAATCCGGTTCCAATGGGACCGAGCATCCATTTGTGGAAGCATCCACTGTAGTAATCGCAGCCCATTTCCTTGAGGTTTATTTGCAACATGCCCAAAGGGTGAGCTCCGTCTATGGCGCTGATGATGCCATTGGCTTTGGCCCAAGCACAAATCTGATTCACGGGCAGAACTTGTCCGATAGTGCAAGGGATATGAGGCACAGCAATCACTTTTGTATTTTTGGTTTTTACGGCTTTGATGTTGTTCAGCGTTTCTTCGGCGGTAGCGCCCAACGCGGCCAATTTTAACACAATGCCCTCGGTTTTTGCTCGATACAACCAAGCAGCGCAACCGCCCACATGTTCATGCAGCGTAATGATGACCTCGTCGCCCTTTTTTAGGGGAATGGCACGACAAGCCAAATTTACCCCTTCGCTCACGTTTTTGGTGATTGCCAATTCGCTGCCTTTGCAACCCAGAATTCGGGCAAGATTTTCTTCAAAACTGCCGTCGTGCATGGGGTAAGCGCCATTTTCTGCGATATGATGAAAACTCTTGTTAAGTGCTTCCAAAACGGGGTATGGCGTGATACCCATTGTGCCGTTGTTTAGGAATGTTAGATCGGATTTCAGTGGAAACAGCGTTCTGATAAAATCCCAGTAGGGGCCATCCTGTTCGGGGTGATTCTCCTCTGCTTCGGGAGAAACAGGTAGCGGTTTGTTGGGAGAATATTTATTTTCGTTGGATTGAGGTATTGCTGAGGAATTTACGTTTCCGTTTAAGGTCGATTTTGCTAGGAGTCCGCCTACGGTGAGGCCAGCGCCGAGGGTTAAAAAATGCTTGCGTTCCATGATGTTCGTTACTCTAAATTGCAGAGATACAAAAATTATCGGTGAAACCGCTGCAAATCGTTCCTATTTTTGCATCAGATTCTCAACATAATTTAGGAATAGAAATGAAGGTATTAGGAATCATGAGCGGCACAAGCATGGACGGAGTTGATTTGGCTTTGTGCGATGTGAGGCGTACATCTGATGGCTGGCAATCTGAAATTTTACAAGGGGTAACGGTTCCTTACAATGAATCTTGGCGCGTTCGATTGAGTCAGTTGCGCTATCAAAACGCCGAAGTCTATGCCAAAACCGATGTTTTTTATGGTCGATATTTGGGCGAATTGGCGTCGGCTTTTTTCAGCGAAACAGGGCAAAAGGCCGATTTGATTGCATCGCATGGGCATACAATTTTTCATACTCCCAAGAGTTGGATAACGGCTCAAATTGGCGATGGGGCCACATTAAATGCTTTTGCGAAGGTTCCCGTGGTCTCCAATTTTCGTCGGGCCGACGTAGGTTTGGGTGGTCAAGGGGCACCTTTGGTAGGCATTGGTGATCAAGTGCTGTTTGGGAAGTACGATTTTTGCTTGAATTTGGGTGGATTTTGTAATATTTCCGCCTCGCATCAAGGAAAACGCATCGCTTTTGATATTGCGCCTTGTAACATCGTATTGAATCGTTTGGCGAGGGAGAGGGATTTGCAGTATGATGAAGATGGCGCGTTGGCCGAGGCGGGGGTGATTGACTATACTTTGTTGAATGCGTTGAATGACATCGAATTTTATGGAATGGGCTATCCGAAGAGTTTAGGCAGGGAATGGATCAATAAGAATTTTTGGCATATCGTTCGTGAGTTCGATGATTTGAGCGTGGAAGACCGGATGAAAACATTGGTAATGCACATTGCGGTTCAGGTGAGGAGAGCGGTGGAATCTATTGCGGAAAAACCTATGCAAGAGTGCTCAATTTTGGTGACGGGTGGCGGTGCGTTCAATTCGAGCTTGGTGGATCATTTGCGCTCAGAAATGGATTGTAACGTGGTGGTGCCTGATGCCAATATGGTGAATTATAAGGAAGCGATGATTTTTGCATTGTTGGGGGCGATGCGCGTTCACAACACGTGCAATACATTGTCAAGCGCCACGGGGGCATCACAGGATTGGGTTGCGGGGTCGTTGGATGGCGATTTTGGTGGATTGATGAGTGAAATAATCGGAAATTGATTTTATTGGGATTGGTAAATAAGATAAAAATAGTATCGTGAAACTTGAAAAACTGATAGAGAAATTTGAAGGCAAACAACCTGAGATTGTTTTTGCTTGGAAGGACAGTGAAACCGAAGCGGAAGGTTGGGTAGTAATAAATTCATTGCGTGGGGGGGCGGCCGGTGGCGGAACTCGAATGCGCAAGGGTCTTGATCAACGTGAAGTAGAGAGTTTGGCAAAGACGATGGAGGTGAAATTCACCATCGCCGGTCCACCCATTGGAGGTGCAAAAAGCGGGATCAATTTTGATCCGGCCGATCCTCGCAAAAAAGGGGTTTTGGAGCGTTGGTATAAGGCTGTACGTCCTTTGTTGAAGAACTACTATGGAACTGGGGGAGACCTCAACGTGGATGAGATTCACGAGGTAATTCCGATGACAGCAAATTTGGGCATTTTGCATCCTCAAGAAGGGGTTGTGAATGGACATTTGACATCCTACAGTGCGGAAGAGAAGTTGAAAGCGATTTCGCGTTTGCAAACGGGGGTATTGTTGCCCATTACCGATGCGCGATTAACGCCGGATTTGAGTAAAAATTATACCATTGCCGATATGATAACGGGTTGGGGTGTGGCTGAGGCAGTTCGTCATTATTATGAGGTGTATGGCGGATTCATGGATGGGAAATTGGCAATCATTCAGGGATGGGGCAATGTGGCTGCTGCCGCGGCTTTCTATCTCACCAAATATGGTGTTCGCATTGGCGGTATCATCGACAGAGTGGGTGGTATCATCGAACCAAAGGGCTTGGGTCACGACGAGATCGTAGAGTTGTTTAACAACCGGAATGGAAATGCTTTGAATGCACCGAATATGTTATCGTTTGAAGAAGTAAACGAGCGCATTTGGGACTTGCCGGCTGAGATTTTTATCCCCGGGGCGGCATCGCGTTTGGTCACTGAAGAGCAGGTATTGCGCATGGGCAGAGCGGGAATTGAGGTGGTGAGTTGTGGAGCGAATGTGCCTTTTGCCGACAAGGAAATATTTATGGGACCGATCAGTACATTGGCCGATTCTCAATTTGCAGTGATTCCTGATTTTATGGCGAATTGTGGGATGGCGAGGGTGTTTGGTTATTTGATGAAGCAAGATGCGGAAGTGACGGATGTCGCCATTTTCAAAGATGTGAGTGCGATCATCAAATCCAGTGTGATGCGTTTGCATCAGTTTAATCCAAAGAGTACGGGCATGAGCGCCAAGGCTTTGGAGATGAGTTTAACGGATTTGGTTTGATTCGAAACAGGCATCACCCAATAAATCAAACCGACTGCGGTGCAAGGGGAATCTCATTTTTCTTGCAACCGTTAAAATAGAATAAAGAAAAACGATGAAAACCATTGAAACCCGATTTTGCGAATATGTAAAGATCGACACGCAGAGCGATCCGAATAGTCAAACCCAACCGAGTACGGAGAAGCAGAAGGATCTCTCGCGCTTGCTGGTGGCGGAGTTGTTGGAAATGGGTTTAGCGGATGCACATTTGGACGAATATGGATATGTGTATGCTACGTTGCCATCCAATGTGGACCGTGAAGTGCCGGTTTTGTGTTTTTGTGCCCATGTGGATACATCTCCGGATTGCACTGGGGAAGGCGTGAAGCCATTGGTTCATAGGAATTATCAAGGTCAGGATTTGGTTTTACCCGATGATACATCGCAGGTAATATCGCCAAAGGATCATCCGTATTTGTTGGAGCGAATTGGTGATGATATCATCACTGCGAGTGGAACGACATTGTTGGGGGCTGATGACAAAGCGGGTGTAGCCGTAATCATGGATTTTGTGCAACAGATGTCATTGAATCCCGAATTACCTCATGGTACAATAAAGATTTTGTTTACTCCAGATGAGGAAATTGGTCGTGGTGTTGATAAAGTGAATATCGAAAAATTGGGTGCTTCGATCGGCTATACGTTGGATGCGGGTGAAAGGGGTTGTTATGAAGACGAGACTTTTAGTGCTGATGGGGCCAAAGTACATTTTTATGGTGTTAGCGCGCATCCGGGTTATGCAAAGGATAAATTGGTGAATGCGTTAAAGATAGCGGGTGAATTTTTGGCTGCGTTGCCAAAGACAGAATGGAGTCCTGAAACAACGGAAGATACGCAAGGTTTTGTGCATCCAGTGACGATGGGCGGCGTTGCCGAGCATGCGTGGGTTCAGTTCATTGTGAGAGATTTCAAAACGGCAAACTTATCCGTGCATGAAGCGCGTTTGGAAGGGATAATGAACGATGTTGTTTCTCGTTTTCCTGGTGCAACTGCCAAAATGGAGGTAACGGAACAATATCGCAACATGAAAGAGGTGGTGGACTTAGATCCGAGAATTTCCTCTTTGGCAGTAAAGGCAATTGAAATGGCTGGAATTCCCTGCCAGTTGACCAGGGCTAGGGGTGGTACGGATGGTAGTCGTTTGAGTTTTATGGGCTTGCCTTGTCCGAACCTATTTACGGGTGAAATGGCTTTTCATGGCAAACATGAATACGTCAGCGTTCAAGATATGGAGAAGAGTAGCGAGGTTTTGGTGCATCTGGTGGGATTGTGGTCCCAAGTATAGCCTTGGCAATTATTTCGTCAATTCTCTGAAAAGGGTGATTGCGAGACAGGGGAAATTTGGAGTGTTTAGGAGTTGTGATTTTCTTTTACATCTTGCCATTTATGACAGTGAAATGACGCGATCATTATAAAATCAATACTATTTTGCGCGTCCGTTTTATGTGTACTTCTCATAATGTTATGAGAAATTTACATAATTACCATTTTAAAAAGCAACATATATGAAATATATCTTTACTAAAACCAACCTAATTGCCAGTGTTTTGTGCGTGTTTGGTTGGATGAATCAATCAAACGCTCAGATTTGTGCTGCAAACAACAGTTTGAATTGCACAGGTGATTACTTGTCTGGAATTACTTTCAAAAACAGCGGTGGTACTTCCTATTCTGTTTCAGGAATGAACTGTGTGAACACGGGACCCTCTAACAAATTGATGACAAATGGCGCGGTGATGGATATCACGCCCGGTGAAGTCATTTCCATGACCATCGAAAATACATGTTCATTTTCTGAATATGTTGGCGTTTGGATTGATTTGGATGGCAGTAATGATTATTCTGCCGCCGAATGTCTTTGTACCAGTTCAAATGGATTTGGTTCTATACCTGTCAATACAACGAAGACCGTTTCTTTAACAATTCCATGTGTAGGAGCAAAGGCGGGTAAAGCGATATTGCGTGTACGTTGTATGTACAGTACTTTTACTGCAAGCCAAGGTTGTGGTACGCAGTCAAACTATGGCAATATATTGGATTTTGAAGTCAACGTAAAATCTGTTAGTCCTCCGGTGGCGGATTTTGCTGTTCCGGTTGGGCCCAATTTTATCAAGACACCAATTACCTTCAATTCAACTGCAACAAATTCGGCGTATGCACAGAGTTGGACATTCCAAAGTGGAACTGCGGTGGTATCAAGTGGATCTAAGGGCAAAGGCTCATGGGCTAACATTGGATACTACAATGTGAAATTGGTACAGCAATTCTGCGGTATGAAAGATTCTATCGTAAAATCTGTAAAAATAGAAAAGCCAACGTCAGCGCCTGTGGCTGATTTCATTGCAACAAGTAACCAAGTGGAAGTGTTTTATACCACCCAGTTGTCTGACTTGAGTACCAATGGTGCCTACAAGTGGAACTGGACTGCGACATCCCCATCAGGAGCCATCGTTTATACGAGTACTGCTCAAAACCCCATTTTTTCATTTGATGAGTTGGGTTGGTGGGACATTTGTTTGACATCACAAAACGACGTTGGTCCGAGTACAAAAGTTTGTAAGAGCAAATATATTCAAGCGGTTCCTCCAGGTGAATTTTACATGGGACCCAATAAAATCGCTTCAAACCAAGGGGGAATTTTGTACGACAACGGTGGAAAAACAGGTAACTATGGTAACAACCGTAAAACATCGATTGATTATTTCCAAATATTCCCTTGTGGTGCCAAAGAGATACGATTCACATTCACTCAATTGAAGTTAAGTTTAGGTGACGGTGGAGACCGTTTGCGTATTTACGACGGCCAAGATGCAAGCGGCAAGGAGATTACTCCAGCTGGCGGTATCACGGGTGTCAACCAAAGTATGTTCCGCGGTACAACCCTAAAGGCTTTCAGTGGATCTATGTACATTACGTTTGAATCAAATTCTGCAAACAACGACAGTGGATTTATTGCCAAATGGGATTCTGAATTGTTGCCCGTAGCGAATCCGAAGTCGGGTTATGATGTTGCATATACAACCATAGGCAACGGATCTACCATTGATTTTGTTGGCAATGTAAAAAATGCACAAGGTCAGGTAGAATATGATTGGATGATTGATGGAACCAGCGGCTATGGTGCAAAAGCAAAGGTATTTTCAACGGCTTTTTACACAGACGGAACTTACAACGTTTGCTTGATTGCAAAAATTTGTAACGGGGTTGACACTTTCTGTAATAAAATTACAGTAACAACACCCACGGCCCCTGGCATTGTAGATTTTGTTTCATCCAATCTTCGTCCAAAGGTGGGTGAAGCGATTTCAATAACAACAAATACGGATTATGCTTCAAATTTTGAGTGGAGCATTTATCCTGCGACATATAGTTTGGTTGGTGGAACTACAATTAACTCTAGAAATCCCAAACTCGTATTCAATGCGGGTGGTGCTTACACCTTTACCTTGCGTGCTTGGAGTACGCCAGGTGGAAGAACTGCAACGGAGAAAAAAGTCATCAAAACAAAATATGTGATTGCCGTGAAATATTGCGTTCCGGTAACTGACATGTTATCGTCTGACGTGGCTATTTCTAAAGTGGAATTGTTCCAAGATTCAGTAAGTTTATTGGAGAATGCCTCAGATGTGGGACTTTCGGCTTACACAGACTACACGGATCAGTTTAACGATGCATTGAGTTATGGTTCTTACTATACAGTGATCGCGACCCGTCGTACCAATGCAAACAACGCCAACTTTAAGGCTTGGATTGATTATAACATCGATGGTGTGTTTACGGATGATGAATTGGTTTTGAACAGCGGTTCAATTGCAGGTACCAAAGCGAGCAATAAATTCCGTGTTCCTGATTTGAAAGATTGCTTTGAAGGAATTACACGTATGCGAGTTGCTGTTTCTTATGGTTCATTTGCCAATACTTCTTGTGGTGTTAACGTGGTGGGTGAATTTGAGGATTATGGCATTACGTTGGCCAACGATAAACGTCCTCCAGTCATCAAATTGATAGGAAACAGTGTTGTTCGCGTAGAAAGAAATAGCAATGCGACAGCTTGTTGGACAGAGAAGGCTTACACGACTTATACTGCATCGGATCCAACGGAGGGAGATTTGACCTCAAAGGTGATGATTGCAACGGATTTGGATTGTACAACACCTGGAACTTACAACATGAATTTCCGTGTCACTGATGCAGCAGGAAACGCAGCGCAAGATGTGAATAGAACAATCATCGTAGTATTGGATAAAACGCCTCCAACCTTGACCTTATTGGGTAATGCAACGGTGAGTGTTGAACAATGTGACTCATACATTGAACCAGGAGCAGTTGCGACTGATTTGGTAGATGGAAATTTGACAAGTAGCATCAAAGTCTCTGGTAGCGTAAATACTGCTGCTGTAGGAACTTACACACTAACTTACGATGTAATGGATGCACAAGGAAATTCAGCCACTACAAAACGCACAATCAATGTTGTTGATACAAAGAAACCCGGTTTATTTAGCTACGGTAAGCGTTTGGTTGACGGTGATGTGGTTCAACTTCAAATCGGTAGTCTATTTGTGGATGCCGTAACGGGTTACGATACTTGTAATGGTAGTATCAGTGTAAATAAGGTTCCTGGATACAATGGAATGGTAAATACTTTGGTACGTGCAACTTATCCAATCATTTATTATGCAAAGGATATTCACGGAAACAATGCTGTGGAAGACGGTTATGTAATTAACTATCGCGTGGATGATTACATTGCGCCCGAGATTTCCTTAAATACCACTGATACTGTTTTCCATGATGTGAACAATCCATATAGCTCTCAGCCTGTTACAGCCACAGACAACTACAGTACGGGCAGCAAATTGAGTGTTGAAAGGACAGGTAAAGTGAATCCCTACGTATTGGGATTATACACTGAGACATTCACAGCGACGGATGAAAGTGGAAACGTGACAAAGCGTTATCGATATGTGAAAGTGGTAGACCGCATTGCGCCCACACTTATTACTTCTTCAGTGAATGTTTGTGCTGGTACACCTTTCTGGGCGATGAGTGATGTGGCAGTTGAGGACAACTACTACGGAAATGATGAATTGCTTCCATTGGTTAAGATATTAAGTCATAACGTGAACATTTGGCAAGCCGGTGTTTATTATATCAACTATCAAGTAACGGATCCGAGTGGTAATAAGAGTCAGGTTGTATTGCGCCCCGTAATGGTTCAATATCCACCGGATTGTGAAAACAGTTTCACGGGTAAGAAGGAGTTGACTTTATCCGAGCAGGTGATGGTATATCCAAACCCAACGTCAGGTATCGTGAAAGTGGATTTTGCTGTGAACAACGTAAATCCTTTGTCGATCAGCGTGACCAACTTGGTGGGTGCTCGTGTTGCCGAGTATACATACGGTGGGGGTTTTGGATCAATAACACTTGATTTGGGCAAATTCGGTCAAGGTGCATATTTGATTCACATTGCCAATCAAAAAGAGGTTGCCACCAAGAAGATCATTGTAACGAAATAATATTGGAAATAGGTTTTTAATTGAAAAAGAATGAATGTGAAAATTGATATATTGAAACGAACTTCAGGCATGCGATTATTTGCTTTGTTGTTCATGCTTTTGGGCGGTTTTTCTCAAGGACAAGCCCAGATTTGCACGGCAAACAACAGCAATGATTGCAATTTGATGTGGTTATCGGGTGTTTCTTTCAAAAACAGCGCTGGGTCAACAGCCACTTATTCAGGATTAAACTGCGCCAACACGGGTGGATTGAGTCCCAAGCTGATGACCAACGGGGCTGTAATGGATATTACACCGGGTGAGGTTATTAGTATGACCATTGAAAATACATGTACCTATGCATTGTATGTTGGTGTATGGATCGATATGGATGGTGACAACAACTTTACTGCAGCAGAATGTATTTCTACTGTGGCTGCTCCATTTGCGCAGGTTGCTGTGAACTCTACGAAAACGGCGAGTTTAACAATTCCATGTGCGGGTTCTAAGCCCGGTGTGCACATTATGCGTGTTCGTGCATCGTACTACACTTTCACCCCTACGCAAGGATGTGGTACTTTGGCAACGTATGGCAATATCATGGATTTTGAGGTAAACGTAAAAGCGGTAAGTCCTCCGGTCGCTGACTTTGCCGTACCAACAGGACCAAATTTTATCAAAACGCCGATTGGTTTTAACTCTACCACAACGAGCTCTGCTTACAGTCAAAAATGGAGTTTTCAGTCAGGTACCTCAATCATTAGTGCGGGTGCCAAAGGTCGTGCGAGCTGGCCCAATACAGGTTATTACAATGTAAAGTTGGTGCAACAGTTCTGTGGCATGGCAGATTCAATCATCAAAACAGTAAAGATTGACAAGCCAACCGTAGTACCAACAGCAGATTTCTTGGCGGCCAGTAACCAGGTGGAAGTGTTTTATACAACGCAGTTGTTTGATCTGAGTACAAACGGGGCATACAAGTGGAATTGGACAGCCACTTCACCTTCCGGTGCCATTGTATACACCAGTACCGCTCAAAACCCTGTTTTTTCTTTTGATGAATTGGGATGGTGGACGATATGTCTGACATCTACGAATGATATTGGACCGAGCACCAAAGTATGTAAGTCAAGTTATATTCAAGCAGTTCCTCCCGGTGAATTCTATCTAGGACCCAACAAAATTGCTTCCAACCAGGGTGGTATTTTATACGACAACGGTGGAAAAGGGGGTAACTATGGCAATGGCAGAAAAACTTCGATTGATTACTTCCAAATTTTCCCTTGTGGTGCAAAAGAAATTCGCTTGAAATTTAAGCAGTTAAAATTGTCTTTGGGTGATGGAGGGGATCGTTTACGCATATACGACGGTCAGGATGCATCAGGCAAGGAAATTACCCCTGCCGGTGGAATTACAGGTGTGAACTTCAACATGTTCTCATCAACGGTGTTTAAAGCTTTTAGCGGTTCAATGTATATCACATTTGAATCGAATACTGCCAACAACGATAGTGGATTTATTGCGATTTGGGATTCTGAATTGTTGCCTGTAGCCAATCCGAAGTCGGGTTACGATGTGGATTACACAACCATCGCCAATGGAGCCAGTTTGGATTTTGTAGCCAATGTAAAAGATGCCCAAGGACAGGTGGAATATGATTGGATGATAGATGGAACATCGGGTTACGGTGCGAAAGCCAAAGTATTTACCAATGCCTTTTATACGGATGGTACGTATCAAGTGTGTTTGATTGCGAAAGTATGTAATGGGGTAGATACTTTCTGCAGGAAAATTACAGTGAACACGCCTACTGGACCTGGTTTCGTTGACTTCACAGCCAGCAATTTGCGTCCAAAAGTGGGTGAGGTTGTAACCATCAAAACGAAAACCGATTTTGCTTCAAATTTTGAATGGAGCATTTATCCTGCTACTTACAGTTTTGTTGGTGGTACCAACGTAAATAGTCGTAACCCTCAATTGTTATTCACTGTGGGTGGTGCATACACGTTTACGTTGCGTGCATGGAACACACCAGGTGGACGTGCGGCAACAGAAAAGAAAATTATCAAGACCAAATACGTGATTGCCGTAAAATACTGTACGCCTGTGACAGACATGTTGTCTTCGGATGTCGCGATTTCCAAAGTTGAATTGTTACAAGACAACGTGAGTTTATTGGAAAATACTTCGGATGTGGGTGTTTCGGCCTACACAGATTTTACGGATCAATTCAATGATGCGTTGAGTTACGGTTCTTATTACACAGTTATTGCTACGCGACGGACCAATTCAAACAATGCGAATTTCAAAGCGTGGATTGATTATAACATCGATGGAACGTTCACCGATGATGAGTTAATCTTGAATAGTGGATCCATCGCAGGAACAAAGGCGAGCAACAAATTCAGAGTTCCTGATTTGAAAGATTGCTTTGAAGGTGTAACACGTATGCGTATTGCCGTTTCCTATGGTTCTTTCTCTAATACATCATGCGGTGTGAACGTGGTGGGAGAATTTGAAGATTATGGTATCACTTTGGCAAACGATAAGCGTCCTCCAGTAATTACTTTGGTTGGAAGCGATGTTGTTCGCGTGGAAAGGACGTCAAATGCGACCGCATGTTGGTCTGAGGCGGCTTACAAGACCTATTCTGCAACGGATCCTACCGAGGGTGATTTGACAACAAAAGTGTTGATTTCTACGGATTTGGATTGTACAACTCCGGGTACTTATGCGGTGAACTTTGGTGTGACCGATGCGGCGGGCAATTCTTCTGCCCAGGTTACGAGGACTGTAATTGTAGTTTTAGACAAAACACCTCCAACGCTTACTTTGTTGGGTTCGGATACAGTTACTGTTGAACAATGTGGTGTTTACGCTGAACAGGGAGCCGTTGCAAGTGACTTGGTGGATGGAAATTTAACCTCAAGCATCAAAGTAACAGGCAAAGTAAATACCTCTTTGGTTGGTGTTTATACAATCACATATGATGTGATGGACGCTCAGAAAAATTCATCAACCAAATCAAGAACTGTCAAAGTCATTGATACGAAGAAGCCCGGTATTTTCAGTTACGGCAAGCGCTTGGTTGACAACGACGTGGTTAACATCCAATTGGGCAGTTTGTTTGTAGATGCTGTGAACGGATATGATACTTGTAACGGAAGTATTTCGGTAAACAAGGTTCCAGGATTCAACGGCATGGTGAATACTTTGGTGCGCGCAACGTATCCGGTAAGTTACTTCGCTAAGGACATTCACGGAAACAATGCGGTGGAAGACGGTTTTACAGTGAATTACCGTGTGGATGATTATATCGCCCCCGAAATCACATTGAATACGCCCGATACTGTGATTCATGATGTGAACAATCCTTACAGCTCCCAAAATGTAACGGTGAGAGATAATTACAGCACTACATCAAAAATATCGATTGAAAAATCGGGTAAAGTAAATCCATTTACTTTGGGATTATACGTTGAGACTTTTACAGCAACGGACGAGAGTGGTAATGTAACCAAGCGCAGTCGCTTTGTCAAAGTGGTTGATCGCATTGCTCCAACACTCATTACATCTGCTGTGAATGTTTGTGCAGGTACGCCGTTCTGGGCGATGAGTGATGTGTCTGTTGAAGACAATTACTATGGCAACGCAGAATTATTGCCTTTGGTGAAAATTCTAAGCCACAACGTGAATATTTGGCGTGCTGGTATTTATTATATCAACTATCAGGTGGTTGATCCAAGTGGAAACCGCAGTCAGGTTGTATTGCGTCCGGTGCGGGTTATGTATCCACCGGATTGTACCAATAGTTTCTTGGCAAAGGAGGATTTAACATTGTCCGAGCAGATCATGATTTATCCGAACCCAACAAATGGATTGGTTACATTGGATTTTGCCTTAAACAATACATCTCCAATTCATGTGGAGATTACAAACATGGTGGGATCGAAATTGGCAGAATACAATTTCTCTGGGGGTTTTGGATCTCAAGAAATGGATTTAGGCAAATTTGGACAAGGAACTTATTTAATCAATATTAGAAATAACAATGAAGTAGCAACCAAAAAAATCATCGTAGCAAACTAACAATCAATTAACACAAACTATCAAAATGAATATGAAATTGAACAACTATATGAAACAGAAATTCAAGGGCGCCTTGCTCTTGATTTCTCTAGGTTTGTCGTCGGCCTCGGCCTTCGCACAAATGAGTGGAAGTTACACGATTGACCCTGCAAATACGGGTGCGGCAACGGCCACAATGTTTAAAAACTGGAACTCGTTTGTAAAGTCGCTTTACAACGTGAGTACCACTGTCAACCCGCGTACAGATGGAGGTCCGATTGTTGTAGGTAATGCTACAATCTCTTCTTCAGTAACGGTAACTGTGGTAAGTTCAAATGCAACGGCTGAGGCAACAGCATTGAACTTTGCGCCTATCACGGGAGTAAGCTCTACGGCTACAATTACCATTGATGGGAACTATCAAACCTTCAATTACAATGCATCGTACGCTCCATTTCAGTTTACGGGTGCGGATTATGTGACGATCAAAAATTTGACCATCATCAATTCGAACGCAACGCCAGGTGGTTTCTGGTACAGTAACCAATCCGACTACAATACGGTTTCTGGATGTACGGTTAACTTCTCTGGATTGGCGTCTGCTTCTACCCTTGTGAGTTATTTGTCTTTGTCAACTTCAGTGACATCGCCTACAGGTTACGGTAGTGCAGCAACGGGTTCAACCGGTCAGCCCGGTTCTTACAATACATTCTCGTCCAATACTTTCATGACGAGCTATGCGAACAGCCCTGGTCCATATTATGGCATTACATTGAATGGTAACAGTGCGAACTATTCTACGGTTGCGCAAAACAACACTTTTACAGCAAATAAGATTCAGAACTTCTATTACTATGCGATTTTCCAGTATTACACCAATGGTAATAGCATTACGAGCAATGATATCTCACGTGCAAACACATCGATTGGTGGTTCTACCACATTGTTCGGTATTTACAATTACTATTCCTATTCTACGTCTCGTTCTGCGGAGATTAGCAAGAACAGTATTCACGATTTGCCCTTTGCAGGTGCTACGTTGACTACCACAACATTGTTATCGTATTATTTGACCTATGACTACTATGTTTATGGAAATGCGACATACCGTTCACAGATTGTAGGCAATTCTTTCTATAACATTTACACCACTACTGGTTCAAGTTACGGTAACTATGTTTACTATCCTCAATATTTGGATATCAAAGCCAACACAATGGATAACATCCAGAGTTCGGGTACGGCCGCTTCTATGTATATGTGGTATGTGTACTATCCAAGTTACACTGTAATGGATGGTAACAAGATCACCAACTCTGTAGGTAACTACTATTGGTATTCTTGGTATATCTATTACGGTAGTTACATCGATGTTTTGAATAACGTTTGTGATAACATCAAGCAAAACTATACATCAGGATACAATTACAGTTTTTACATTTACTACCCAACTGGGGTGCGTTGCAATGGTAACACGGTAAACAATACTTACAGCGGTTACTATATGTATTCTTTCTACTTGTATTACGGAAGTGTTGGAACCTACACTTGGAATGAATTCCAAGATAACGTGATCACCAAAAATACCTCTGTTAACTACAATTACAGTGCTTACATTTACTACTACAGTGGTACAAATAACTTTAAAATTAACCGCAACTATTGTGTAGGTAACACTTGTACTGGTTCTACGGGATATCACTATTTTTATTTGTATTATTTGAATAACTACGAGGTGATTGGAAACGTGGTGGCAGGTAACTATGCGAACTCACAATACATTTATGTGTATTCAGGGATCAGCGGGACGTTTACTTCGGAAATTAGAAACAACACTTTCCAAGCCAACACCACCACAGCACCTACGCCAGGTTCATCCTATATTTACTGCTACCTGTACCAGTATTATCATACGGTTTCCTTTACTGGAAACATCATCGATCTTAAAGGTAGTGGATCACAGTACTATCGTTATTTGTACATGTATTTGGCTTATGCCTCTCCCGGTGTGTTAAAGGAATTTAATGACAACACCTATTCTTTGAACAACTTGTTTACTTATCCCTATTGGTACTTTAATGGTACCAACTACACGGATTGGGCAGGATTCAGTGGTTCTGGGTTACAAGGTTCTAGAGATAACGGGGACAATCCATTGTTTGTAGACATTACCAATAACGATTGGAGAGCGGGAGCTTGGACCTTGCAAAACAATGTGGCCTATTTGGCTAAAAACGACGTTGATTGCAAGAAAACGAGTAGAAATAAAGTTGCTCACGACCGTGGTGGTTTGGAAACAATGACTGATTTACAAGCGATTTCTACCAACTTTACTGTTCCGGCAAACGTTTGTGCTGGTTATACCACAGGTGCAACTTGGATCATTTTGAAGAGTTTGTATCCGTATGATAAGGCGAGAAACTTTAACGTTTCATATGCTGTAAACAAAGGTCCAAAAATCAGTGCAAAAGTGACTAAGCAATTGGCGAATGGAGATACTGTAAAAGTATTCTTCCCTACACCGTTGGTATTAAACGCTTCTGGACCAGCTCGAATTGCAATTTTTGTTGATTTGCCAGATGATAACAACAGCAATGATTCGTTCATTTTCAACACTTTTGTAAAACCAGCGCCAGGTGGTGGAGTGAT
>CAZZKP010000014.1:0-24126 GCA_964654675.1 uncultured Bifidobacterium sp.
ACTGCTGCTGCTCCTGCTGCTGCTGCTGAAGCTCCTGCTGCTCACTAATCAGTTTTAAACAAGAAAATTCGAAAGGCGTTTGGAAACAAACGCCTTTTTTTTTAACTTTGTTGCAATGAAACGCTTTTTATCCCTTTTGATCATGATTTTTGCATTGTCCTTAGGCAGTGTTAAAGTCAGTGCTCATGCGGATTTGCCACCGGCAGGCGTAGTGGATTTGGGTCCCACTTTTACCATCAATCCCAATCCTGTTTCTGGAACGTTCTTCTACGTAAACTTAAACTTTACTGAAGCCCAATATCCGGAAGCCGTAATAATTATCAACGATATTTTAGGAAAAGTTGTTTTTTCTTACCCAATTAGGAAATCAGATTATGCTACTTCTCAAATCCGTGTTGACTTGAGTGATGCCATGTTGGATAAGGGAGTATACTTCCTGCAGATCAAAAGTGGTGATGCCACAAAAACATTGAAATTGGCTATCCGCTAATTTGTGTCGATTCTCATTCGAAATTCTTCGCCCTCCGATGTAGTTGCTATGATGCAGCTGATACATGAACTGGCTTTATTTGAAAAAGCGCCAGAGGAAGTATTTGCCACGGAAGATACGCTTTTGAAATATGGATTTGGAGAAAATCCCTTATTCGTATCTTGGGTGGCAGAATTGAATGGGACCGTTGTTGGTATGGCTTTGTGCTATATCAGGTATTCAACTTGGAAAGGCCCTGTATTGTATTTGGAAGACCTCGTAGTTACGCAAAGTTGTCGAGGCATGGGTATCGGGAAAAAGTTGTTTGAGACATGTTTGGAATTTGCAAAGACTCAAGAATATCCCCGAATGGTTTGGCAAGTGCTGGATTGGAATCAACCGGCAATTGAATTTTATAAGAAATACCAGGCCTCATTTGACGGGGAATGGTTGAATGCCTACGTCGATTTTTGATATGAGAAAAGAAAACGCCCAAACTTTCAAGGGTCAAAAATCTGTATTTTCTCTCTGCCTTGTCTTGTTGTCGGTTTCACTGTTTCAGTGGTTTGATGTACTGCATGGGCTGCTTTTATCGCCCTTTGGACCAAATATTTCCGATTGTAGTATACGGCCACATGATAAACATGCAATGGCAGCACAATTTTTTGGTGCGTTTTTACATGGAAATTTTGAACATTTTTTGGGTAACATTACGTCGTTACTGGTATTGTCGGTCTTGTTCATGGTTCAATTCCCGAGGCAATGGTTCCAATTTTGGCTGTTACAACATTTGTTGTCGACTTCGTTGCTATGGGTAATCGGTAGCAGCAATACGGCTCATATTGGTGCGTCTTTGTGGGTGTACTCATTCTGTTTCTTCTTAATTGCGATGGGGCTAATTCATCGTGACAAAGCATCCATTTCAATTATGTTTATCGTATTTGTATGGATGGGCGGATTTATTTGGGGATTGTTTCCCATTGATCCCAAGGTTTCTTGGGAAGGACATATTGCTGGATCAATGGCGGGAATTATTATCGCCCTCACAATTGGGTTACGTTGGAAAGAGCGCAGACTCTCTCGTTTGCCCGCCCCTGAGGATCCGTACCTTCAATTTGATGTGAATCGAAGCGATTCATAGGCAAGGGAGTGCTTTAAAACCAGAGTAAAATACCTGCAATTGTAGCACTTAAGTAATTCGCCAAGGTTCCGCACAACAGCGCTTTAAATCCCAATTTTGCCAAGTCGGTTCTGCGTGATGGTGCAATTTTTCCAATTCCTCCCACTTGAATGGCAATGGAGCTGAAATTCGCGAATCCGCACAGGGCGAATGTCGCAATGACTACGCTGATGGGTTGCAATGAACTTGCTACTTCTTTTAAATGTAAATAACCGACGAATTCGTTTACCACGAGTTTCGTTCCCATTAATCCTCCCACCGTATGAATGTCTTGTGATGGAACACCCATCACGTAAGCGAAGCCAGAAAATAAATAACCCAAGATACTCTCCAAAGTGAGGTGCGCTCCCCAAAGGTTGCCGATGCTTGCGAGCAAATAATCACATAAATAGATCAACGCCAGGAATCCGAGCAGCATCGCTACCACATTTAATGCAACGCCCAAGCCTTCCGAGGCACCTTGCGAAATTGCATCCAATAGATTCGCATTTTCCTTTTTGACCTCAAGTTTTACGGTGCCAGCGGTTTCACTGACTTCGGTTTCGGGCCAAACAATTTTGGAAATCACCAAAGCTCCAGGCGCTGCCATAATACTCGCCGCGAGCAAACTCGATGCGTCGATACCCATTTGGATATACGTTGCCATCACACCGCCGGCAATACAGGCCATAGAGCCCGTCATAGAGGCAAGGAGTTCGCTATTTGTCATCCCTTTGACGTAGGGGCCAATCATCAATTGTGCTTCTACCTGGCCAACAAATGCCGACGAGATGTTGCTCAATGCTTCACTGCCGCTCACGCGCATCGTATAGTGCATTCCCTTAGCAATCTGTTTGATGATCCACTGCAATATTCCCAAGTGGTAGAATATCTTTACCAATACTGCAATGAAAATGATGGTTGGCATCACACGGAAAAAGAAGATAAAATTCTGTCCGAAAACTTCCTGCATTTGAGAATCGCGTGCCAACGGTCCAAAAATGAACTCCGCGCCCTTATCGGAAAATTGCAGCAACTTTTGAACAATTTTGCCCAAGAATCCAAAAACGGATTTACCCACGGGCGTTTTAAGGATAAATACAGCAAGTATTACCTGAATCAACAATCCCACACCCACTGTGCGATAATTGATTGCCTTTCTGTTGTTTGAAAGGGCGAAGGCTAGTGCCAGAATGACAACAATTCCAAAAAAACCTATAAACTGCATTGTGGCAATAATACAACTATTTGCTGTAACCTAGACCCACTTCAATACTATCAATGAGGGCGTGGATCACTTTGATATGAATCTCTTGGGCGCGATCGGCGAATTGAGAATGGGGGGCGCGAATCTCAACGTCGCACAAAGATCCCATTTTGCCACCATCTTTTCCCGTTAACCCAACTACAAACATGCCCTTGGCTTTTGCTGCTTCAATGGCTTTGATCACATTTACACTGTTTCCGCTGCTGCTGATTCCCAACAGTACATCATTTTCTGAACCAACGGCTTCAACGAATCGAGAGAAGATTTGGTCGTACCCGTAATCGTTTCCTACGCAACTAATATGACTGACATCGCTGATGGCAATGGCGGCAATGCCCGGCCGGTTGTTGCGATATCTACCCGTCAATTCTTCGGCAAAGTGCATCGCATCGCAGTGACTTCCTCCGTTTCCACACGACAGTATTTTGCCACCCAATTGCAGTTTTGCAATCATTGCATCGGCTGCTTTTTGGATGTTTTGCATTTGAACTTTGTCGGCTGCAAAGGTTTTTAACGTTTGAAGTGCTTCGTCAAAATGGGATTCGATGCGATTCATTTTTTATTTTATTTACGTTTGTTGAATTCAGCACTGCCGTTTTTCAAGAATTCCACAAATGGGTCAACCTTGAATTGGAAATGGTCCGCACCCAAGGCAGGTTGTAGCAGGTTCTCGTTTTGATCCAATAAGCAGTATAAGGGCTGTGTGGTTTTGCCAAAATAGAGCTCTTCGATAAAAGCATTTTTGTCGCCCAACCCCGCAATTTTTTTGCCATCTGGTGTGGTAAAGCATTGACTGCTGGGCAATTTTATTTTCTTATCGTCCACATAAAGGGAAACGATGACATAGTCTTTTTTGAGAATGGACAAAACAGCTTCATCGGACCAAACTTTTTCTTCCATTTTTCTGCAGTTTACGCAGCCATGGCCTGTGAAATCGATGAAGAGGGGTTTTTTTAATTCCTTGGCCGCGGCCAAGGCTTCGTCGTAATCGTAGTAACCTACCAATCCATGTGGGATATGCAGTTCGTTTGCATAGGATGGGGTGGTGGTGATATTGCCTTCGCCATGGGCTCCGCCTTTGATGTTGCTATTGAAGTCTTGGGTACTCAATGGGGGCAGGTATCCCGCCAATCCTTTGAGTGGAGCGCCCCACAATCCGGGAATCATATAGGCCACAAAAGTGAAGGTAGTAATCACCAATCCCAATCTGGGGACACTCAAATGGTTCACATCACTGTCGTGCGAGAATTTGATTTTACCCAACAAATACAATCCCATGAGGGTGAAAATTGCGATCCAAATGCTTAAATAAATTTCGCGGTCGAGGATTCCCCAATGATAGGTTTGGTCAGGAATACTCAAGAATTTTAAGGCAAAAGCGAGTTCTACAAATCCCAAAACCACCTTTACGCTATTCAACCAACCCCCGCTTTTTGGCAAATTGTTTAACCATGATGGGAAAAGGGCTAGCAATCCGAAGGGCAACGCAAATGCGAGTGAAAACCCAAACATCCCGATGATAGGTCGGAGTTTATCGCCGTGAACCGCCTCAACCAAAACAGTGCCTACGATGGGTCCGGTACATGAAAACGACACCAATGCGATGGTTACCGCCATGAAAATTGCGCCGGTGATTCCTCCTTTGTCGGCTTGCTGATCCACTTTATTGACGATCCAAGAAGGCAAAGTGATTTCGAATGCGCCAAAAAAGCTGGCGGCAAAAACGATAAAAATCAGGGTAAAGAAAATGTTGGGAATCCAGTGGGTACTAATAAAGTTCACAGCGTTTGACCCAAATGTCATTGCTACGATGGTCCCTAAAATTGTATAGAATCCAATCAGACTCAAGGAGAAAATTCCCGCATCGCGCAAAGCGATTTTCCGATTGTTGTTTTTGATAAAAAAGGAAACCGTCATCGGAATCATTGGAAATACGCAAGGGGTGAGCAATGCGGTAAGCCCGCTCAAAAAGGCCAAGATAAACAGGCCCATAAATCCTTCGCTTTTTTCTTCTCCGGCCATGCCGTTATACGTTTTTGCCGAAATGGTTTTTCCATTGCGATAGGCGGGTTGATCGGAGTTCGATGCGGTATTGGCAGATTCTGCAATTTGAACGGAGTCGTTGGCTTTCGCTGAGGTTTCTGATGGGTTTACGGTCTCTGGATTGGATGTGGGAATGGGGTCAGCTGCCAAGGTTGGGCCACTCACTGTTAATGTTGGGGTATTTATCTTCTGGTCACGGATATTGTCGCACCCGCTTTCATTACAAATCTGGCCGTTAAAAATCATTTCGATGCCAGTACCTGCAATGGAGCTAAGTACTTTGATTTTTTGACGGAATTCACCTTTTCCAACGAACTCACCGGTGCTGCAATTCCAGATGTCTGTTTCTTTTACCATGTGGTCTCCCACGCCGTAGAATTTTCCAATCAGCTGATAGGAAGCGCTCGGTGTGAAATCGATGCTTGCACGGATTGGCCCATCGTCTTCTGGACAATCGCTTTTTTCACTGTAGACGTGAAAACCTTTTGCGACATCGAATCGGATAATGATTTCAATGATATCGCCAGATTTTGCAGTGGGCTTGGAAAAGCTGGCTACAAATTTTGGTTTGGGAAAACCGGCGGCAAAAATTTGTGCAACGGCAGCAATTGTTAGGAGCGTTAAGAGAAAACGTTTTAACATGGTATGTACAAAAATCGGGATTTATCGTCGAAAATTTACACGGTATTGCACATTCCTTGGATAATTTGATTCTTAAGTGGTTGATTCCTTTCCGTAGGTTTGTTTTTATGAAATTGAAGAGGAGACTTTACGCTCGTTTATTTCCCTTATTGATGCCTTTGACATTTCTGATTTCCTCTGAGGTAAGGGGTCAGTTGATGAGCACGCGTGAGTATATTGATTCTTTCAAAGGGATTGCGATGCAAGAAATGAGAATGCATGGAGTTCCTGCAAGCATAACCCTGGGTCAAGGTGTCTTAGAAAGTGCCAGTGGCAATAGCAAATTGGCAAAAAATTGTAACAATCATTTTGGAATCAAATGCAGAAGCAATTGGACGGGGTCATTTTGTTTGGCGGATGATGATGCCAAGGACGAGTGTTTTCGGGGGTATCCATCGGTCTATGAAAGTTATCGCGACCATTCTTTGTTCTTGAAAAATAGCAAGCGCTACTTCCCATTGTTTGAGTTAAGTGCTACGGATTACAAGGGTTGGGCGATTGGTTTAAGGGAGGCGGGTTATGCAACCAACCCAAGTTATTCAAGTATTTTGATTGGTGTGATAGAAAAGTATCATTTGGGTCAGTTCGATAGTATGGTTGTGATGGGTGATGATTATGTGGTCCCATCGGAAACCGCGGGTAGTTCAAGTGGCAACCCGTCAAATACTGCATCCACTCCACAAGGGGTGTCTGAGGTGAACGGAATTCAAGCGATCATCGCAAAGCCCGGTGAAACCCCCGAGGCACTGGCCGCCAGATACAATTTGGGGGTTTGGCAGATTTACAAATACAATGATATTGAGAAAGGTCAGATGCTTAATCCGGGGGAGATCATCTATCTCAAGCCGAAAAGACGAAGGTCAACGCAGACAAATCACTTGGTGAAACCGGGCGAAAGTATGCGTGAAATTTCGCAACAATACGGAGTGAAAGTGAAGCATTTATACAAGCTCAATCGTTTGGAACCTGGGGAAGAGGTGCAGCCTGGGGAGGTATTAAATCTTCGTACCAAAAGAGCCAATCCTCCAACTACGTTGGTCCCCGGAAGCGATACGGCAAGCAGATTACAATCGGCAAAACCCATAGATTATCGGAAGTTTATGAGCAACGATGTGTCGCAAAGCGGGACAGCGGTGGACACGTATCACTTTGTAAAATCGGGAGAAACACTGTACTCCATTTCAAGAGCATACGGCGTTACTGTAGAGCAAATTCGTTTTTGGAATTCTCTGTCGAGCAATCAAATAAATGTAGGTCAGAGGTTGAAAGTGAGGTCGTCCAATTGATTTTTCAATGGGAACTTCATCGTATTGAAGCAGATAGCTTGGAGATTCTGAAGTGAACTTGTCTTGGGGATGGCATTAAGCAGCCTTGAGCAAATAGTGGATGGAGTTCCCCATGTTTTGTTGCAGAACGATTTTTCTATTCGATGCCATTTCGTTATCCATATGAAACGCCCCATCGGGGTGGTAGATGCTCAATAGTTCGAGGTCAGTTTGCACCGAAACGGCCAATCCCAAATTTTCCAATTCCTTCACCAATGGTTTGTGTTTGTTCTCCTTGTTGTCAATCACGCAACGAAAAACAATGGCGCTATTCTGCATTAAATTGCATCGCACTTTATTTTCAGACATCGCTTGAAAGATTTGTTTTAAGTGATCTTCTGCGATAAATGTGAAGTCCTTGGTGCGAATTTCGATCAGTAGTTGATTGTCTTTGTGTATTTTACACGGAACTTCGATGCGATAATCTTCATCGCTTACTTTGGTTCCTGTTGCACTGGGGTTTAAAAAAGATCGAACAAACAAAGGAATGTGATTCGCTTTTAAGGGTTGAATGGTTTTTGGGTGAATCACAGAGGCACCATAATAAGCCAATTCTATGGCATCGTTGTAAGTAAGCGACGGAATGAGTACGGCGTTTTCGAATTTTTTTGGATCTGCATTCATTACACCTGCCACATCCTTCCAAATGGTAATGCTCTCTGCGCCCATCACACTTCCAAAAATTGCCGCGCTGTAATCCGAACCCTCTCGTCCCAATGTGGTAGATTCTCCTTGATTTCCTTTGCCGATGAATCCCTGTGTAATGACCAAGTTCTTCTGTGAAACTGTGATCAACTGAGACTGAATGGCTTTTTCGGTTTCCTCCCATTGGACCCGCGCATCCCGGTATCTTGAGTCGGTGAGAATAAAGTCCCGCGCATCAACCCATTGATTTTCGATACCCATAGACAAAAGGTAGTTGCTGACAATTTTGGTCGCTATCAATTCGCCATACACAATGATTTGATCGTATAAATAATCGTAATCATTTGGATGGCTTTGTCTACCAACAAACTGTTCCAAATCAATAAATAGTTGCTTGATGTCTTCTATACCAAAAATATCGCTCGATTCAAACAGTTCTGAGAGGATTGCGTTGTGGTAATCAAAAACCACCTGTAGTGCTGTATTTAATTCGCCGGTTTGATGATAGCAATGGTGGATTACCGACTCTAATGCATTGGTAGTCTTTCCCATAGCGCTGATCACAACGAGGATATCATTGTATCCATTTGAGGTTAGGATGGAGGCCACATTCTTCACTCCTGCTGCGTCTTTTATGGAGGCACCTCCAAATTTGAAAATTCTCATTGATGGGTAGGTAGTCGTTTAATTGGGGAATTTGTTGTGGTTTTGCAAAATAAATACCATTTGTTGTTAAAGTCGTTATGCCCCATTCTAAAGTTATCACCCTCGAACAGTTTATTGTTGACCAACAGTCACTGTATAAAGATGCCCAAGGTTCATTGAGTAAAATCTTCCGTTCCTTGGAACTCGCTGCCAAAATGGTAAACCGCGATGTGCGAAAAGCGGGGTTGGTGGATATTCTTGGCAATCAAGGGTCTACAAACATTCAAGGGGAGGAACAAAAGAAATTGGACGTCATTGCCAATGACATTTTTATCGCCAATTTGGAGAGATGTGGTGAGGTGTGTATGATTATCTCAGAGGAGAACGACGATGTTTATTATGTGGAAGGCGCCGAGAATGAAAAGTATGTGGTGGCCATGGATCCTTTGGATGGAAGTTCAAACATCGATGTGAATGCAAGTATTGGTACCATTTTTTCCGTGTATTGTCGGAAAAATCCTATGGCCGACCCAAGCTTAGAGGATTGTTTACAAAAGGGAAAGCACCAAGTGGCTGCGGGGTACTTTATCTATGGCTCAAGTACGATGTTGGTTTATTCCACCGGTGTTGGAGTGAATGGATTTACCTTGGACGATGGGATTCAAGAGTTTTGTTTGAGTCACCCCAACATTCAAACCCCTGCCAATGGAAAGATATTTAGTGTGAACGAAGGGAATTGGGAAGATTTTCCAGCCGGTGTTCAGGAGTACATTACTTATTGCAAAACGAAAGACAAGTCAACGGACCGACCTTATTCAGCCCGTTACATAGGGTCATTGATTGCGGATTTTCATAGGAATTTGTTAAAAGGTGGCATCTTTTTCTATCCCCCTACCGAAAAGACACCCAATGGCAAATTGCGTTTGATGTATGAGTGCAATACGATGGCTTTTTTGGTTGAACAGGCGGGTGGTGCAGCAAGTACAGGCAAAGAGCGCGTGTTGGATGTGAAGCCAACGGAGCTGCATCAGCGGGTTCCTTTGTTTATTGGCTCCAAAAATATGGTTGATTTGGCTGTGGCGATGCTTAATGAAGCGGCTACTGCTGCGGTTCTTGCATAATCATTTGCAGGATTTCCAGCGACTGAAGTGTTTTGCCAGGAATTGCATGGATTTCTAAATACTGTACCAATTTATTGACAAGACTCCGCCGTTGCTTGGTTGGCAGCGTGTATTCGTCATGAATTGATATTTCTCGCAACGCGTTACACAATTCTCCGTCGATCGTATTGGAAGGAATGCTCCTTGACGTCGCGGGCATACCCGATAAAATATCAAACCCGGTACGTTTTGTTTCCTCGGTAATTTGAATGCCATGCCCCGTTACCTCACAAAATCGAAATAAAAACTGAATGGGTAAAATGGGTAAGTGCTTGCAGCCGTCATTCAGCGATTGGAAAGTGCTCTTACTTAGATCGAAAAGTGTTTCTTCTGGTTGTTCTTCGTGAAGGCTATGGCTGAGGATTTCTAAAAAAAACCATCGAACTTGATCATGCAATGGGTGGTGGCTATATCCCCAGCCCGATATCAAAGAGATTTCTTTGGCCCGCATCATGCCTCGATTTTGTTTATGAAAAACAACTTCAATGAGTGTCCCCGGTTGGAAAAGAGAATTTTTATTCTGTTTTCCGTGGAGTCCTTGAATTAAAAAGGGGAGCAACCCGTATTCTCGGGTAAATAGTTTCACTACGGCAGAATGATCCGTGTAGGGTGTTCGCTTGATGACCAGGGCTTCTGATTTAACAAGCATCGCATCGAAAATTAGTCAACCCATTCAGCGACAAATAAATTGGTGTCGCGGGTACCGTGGTTATTTCTGTTGGAGCTAAAAATCAACTTTTTTCCGTCGGGTGAGAACATGGGGAAGGCATTGAAGATGCTGTTGTTGGTGATGCGTTCTAGGCCCGTTCCATCCTCATTGATCATGTATAACTGAAAGTCATAACCGCGTTTGCTATGGTGATTGCTCGAGAATATGATTTTCTGGCCATTTGGATGGTAGAAGGGTGCCCAGTTTGCTTTGCCCAAATGTGTGACTTGGTTTAGGTTGCTGCCGTCTACGTTACAAGTGTAAATTTCCATATTTGTTGGCTCTACGAGTCCTTTGCTTAGCAGGTCGATGTATTTTGCCTTTTCCTCTTCGGTCTCAGGGCGCGAAGCGCGGAACACCAGTTTCTTACTGTCGGGTGAGAAAAATGCGCCTCCATCGTAACCCAACCCTGTTGTGATCTGACGTGGGTTGCTGCCATCGATGTCCATAATCCACAATTCCAAATCCCCTGACCGAGTGCTTGTGAAAACGATAGATTTGCCATCGGGCGATACAGTTCCTTCCGCGTCATATCCTGGACTATTGGTGAGTTTGTTGGTGATATTCCCTTTCAAATCGGCTACATAGATATCGAAATTGGAATAGATCGCCCAAACGTATTTGCCATTGGATTCTGGGGTTGGCGGGCATTCACTGTCTCCTTCATGCGTACTGGCGTACAAAATGTGTTTGTTGTCTGGCATAAAATAGGAGCATGTGGTTCTACCCATGCCGGTACTTACCAGCGACGCTTTTCTTGTGGTGTCTTTGATTCCCATCTTTTTTATGGGTGAGGTAAAAATTTGATCGCATTGTACACCCCATGTTTTAAAATTGCTCTGAAAAGTGATGGATTTGCTATCAAAACTCCAATATGCTTCTGCGTTATCTCCTCCGAATGTTAATTGTGTGAGGTTTTTCAAATGGGGCTCAGCGGCTGTATTTGCTGGGACTTGGGCCCAAGAGAATTGGGAAATAGTCAATGTGGTAAGGGCGAGGATGAGTTTTTTCACGAGCGGTGTAATTTATGGTAAAAATCGGTTGGAATCTGTTTTGTCAAATCGACGATTGCCGTTTTCAAAAATACGCATGGATTTTTTATTTCAGCAATTCCCAAGCAAGTTTTGGATAGCCTTTTTTGCCTTGGTCGTTGTAAAAATCTACAAATTTCATTTTGTAAATGAGCCCATTCGTTTTGATGAGATAGACACGTTTAGGCACCATTGTGTATTGGTCTGATGATTGATCGTATTGTTTCCAGTCGTAACCAATTTCATTTTGCTTTTTGGTAAATTTGATTGCGCTGACATCGCTGAGGGTGAGGGATGCGAAATCCGTGTTGTCTAACTGGGCCACTTCTACCTTGTGTGTATTGATCAAAACACCACGGATTACATAGTTGTAAAAAATACCTGTAACATCTGCAATGCTCTCTTTGTAGGTTGTGAAAACGATGTCCCAATCCAATTTATTCATGGGTTCGTTGTCTACAATGGTTTGTTGAATGAAATTGTAATAGACGAAATTCTTGTCAGTATTTATTGGGATGATGGCAGATTTTTGGGGAATGGCACTATTGATAGATCCGAATTCGATCTGATAGCCTTGTCCTTGAATTAGATCTTTTACACGCAATTTCACGTATCGACTGCTGTCTTTGATTTGGGCCCCTAAATCAATCACATAGGTCTTTTTTTTGGCAATCCAGTTGTTTCCCTGCTTTGTCCAAGGCGACGAAAAGGCGGTTGAATCTTTTTGACCATTGGGATGATCATATTTCCATTTTACATCGATGAGACTGTCCGCATTGATATTCGCAAAATCGGCGTTGTTGAATGTGGCTAAGCTGGTATTCGCGTTTATCCCTCCATTTAGGATGATGTAGGCATTGTTATCGCATGAAAAACCGATGTGCCATAAACCGAAGGCGTTCGTTTCCGTTTTTTGCGTTGCGAAGTCAAACCACAATTGATTTTCATAGGTTTCGCCCATCGCAAAAGTCTGGGATTGTAGGCCAACGGGTAGGTTGGGCTTGGGGTATAGGGGTTCCGGTTTTTCACAACCCATGAGAATTAGGAGTGGAAAAAGGAAGAAGACAGATTTTTTCATTGCAGTGTGATGTTGATGGAACAGAAAATGGATCGGCCTGCTGAGATGTTTACATTTCCACCGCTCGAATGAACCGAAGCGTTTTGGAGGGGGGCAGCGATTTGACGAACGCCGAGGATATTTTTGCAGCCAATTTGCAAAGAAACGGGCGTGGGTAGGTGGATTTTTTGCGTTTTGTTTGAAGAAAATCTCTTGGTGACGCTCACGTCCATGAGGCTGTATGATTTTGTAGAAAAAGTACTTCCGTTACTCAGGAAATTTAAGGTTTTGCCAGAGTGGCGCAAAAACAATTGGGTGGTGATGCCTTTTTTTGGCCAGGCATAGCCTGCGTTCAATTTTGATTGTATCGTTGAAAACCCCACCCAGTTGGATGTGTCGTTAAGTTTGCTGTTGGCAAAAATCAAATCAAATCCGGTCTGCGTATTCCAACGAGGTGGGACAGTTTTGTTTTGAGATTTACCATAAAATGTGGTGATTTCTGCACCGAGTCCTTTGGTGTTCATTTCTCCAATATTGATGTATTGAAATAGGTTGGTCGCGGCATCCACTTGAGAGAGCAGGATTTGATTTTTTATGTGATTGTAGAATCCTTTGCCCACAATTCGGAGGTCAATCCTTTTGGATGAATGGGTATAGTCTATACTGCCGATGTAATTGTTGGCCAGTTCGCTTTTCAGCGATGAATTTCCGCGGACATTGTGGTTGATATCAACGAAAAGAAAGTAGAGTTCTTTGAGTGTTGGGGCTCTGAAACCTTGGGCAAACGAGGCCCGAACGGTAAGATTTTGACGAACTGAAATTTTGGTTTGAATCCCTGGAATGATCGGCCCGAATTTCCATTTTCCATTCTCGATGGTGTAGGTGGCAAATCGGTTGTTATACATGGCTCTAACACTGGGGCGAATTGAGAATTTGGATCCAACAAAAATTTCGGGTTGAACAAACACGGCAAAGTCGGTCATGGCTTTCTGGGAACCCGTTCTCAGGGAAAGCAGGGTTTCGGCGGCGGCATCATATCCGTAAAGCCAATGAAAGTGTTTGTTCTTGTTTTGCGTGATAATGGCTCGGGAGTTGAATCCGCGGTTGCGAGTGGTGTCTTGACTTAGACTATTTACAGGTGTTTCTTGTCCGGTGACGAGGTCTCGCCTTACCATGGTGCTGAGCCGATGAAAATCGTTGTAACTGTTTAACCATTGAATTTGTTTTCCCTGCTTGGTTTTGATGATCGAGTTGAGGGAGATTTCTCCGCGGAGGGTATAAAATCGTTTGTTATAACCGATGACAGTGATCAGGTTTGATTCTGCATTGCTTCGATCTAACAATTGTTCATGGAAACCCGCAATTCGAAGCGTATGAATTTTGTTTGGTCCTTGATGCCATTGGGTTGTGGCGTTTGCGTAGTATTTCGTCTTCGGCTTCCAATCAAACTGTCGGTTGCTGGGGTCGAAATCCATCCCGCCAAAAAATTGACGTCCAGCATTTAAGAAAAGGGAAGGGGGGGTGTATTTTTTGTTGTTTGACCCAGATCCATAGGATTTTGTTTGAGCTGAATAATCAATGTTATAGTTGTGTACTGCATCTGCGTAGCCCGTAATTTTTTGAAAGGGTTTGGCGTTGTTGTTTTTGGTGATGATGTTGATCACACCACCGATGGCGTCTGATCCGTAGATAACGCTCATGGGGCCTTCGATGATTTCTATGCGTTCAATTTGGCTTGTGGTAAATTGACCTAGATCGATGTTGCCGTTCATGCGGCCAATCATGGGGACTCCGTTGACCAGGATTTTGACGGATTGACCGGAAAGGCCTTGAAGGTTGATGCCAGTTCCCAGAACGGGGTCTTGGTTGATTAGAATTCCGGATTGATTTTGGAGCACATCGCCGACGTTTTGGGCACCCATTTGGGCGATGGTTTTTGCCGAGACGACTTTGATTTGGTAGGCGGATTTATTGGATTTTGTTGGAATGCCGGATCCTGTGATGTGCACGGGATTTATGGTTTCCTCGGATTCGTTTTGCAGGGTGTCGCCCTGGCTTTGCGATAGCAAAGCCAGGGGCATTAAACACACCACCGCTATTAGGAAACCCTGCTTCAATGATTATTGTTTAATCAATGGGAGACTTAGTTTGTCGTTGTTGGTTTGGATTGTGACAAAATAACTTCCGCTGGGCAAATCTTTGACTGAGAGCTGAACTGCACCTTGGCTCAATTCGCAATTGCTGATAGAATTGAACAAACGACCATCCATACCAACGATTTGTACGTTGGCTCTGTCTGCAATTCCATTTGCCATGATTACAATATTGTCGCTGCTCGGGTTGGGGAATAATTTGGCAGAAAATTGTTTTGTATAACTTACGCCGGCAGAAGCTGCTTTGAGTTCCATTCTTTTCAATTGGGTTTCACCTTTTGCGCTGCCGCTGAATCCGGTAAATGCCAACATCCAGAAGGCCGTGTCTTTGGTAGCGCCTTGGGTACGAATTGTTTCTACGATGTAATTCCAGTCAGTACTTATTGTCCAAGTCATTGCTGCACCATCGTAGGCTTTCCAATCACCACCAATTTTTGTGAGATCTTTACTCAATTCACCTGGGGTACCTGTCATTTTGATGCCGGCAATTGATTGTGCGGGGTTGGCTGCGATGACATCCCAAGTATAGTTCGTGATTTTTGAAACCCTCTCACCTCTTTTCGACTCGATGCCCATGGTGGGATACATCATCATGGGTCCGCCTCCTGGAGGGGTTGTGGGTGCTAGGTAGCGTGTGAAAAGTAGATCCCAATTCTCGCGGCTCGGTTCGGGTTGAACCACACCCTTTGCGAAATTGTAATATTTGTATGTTTTGCCTGTAAAACTCGATTGCTTCAATGTGTCTGTTTTGTCGATGCTTCCATCCAAAGTGGCATATCGGAAAATCAAATCACCCGTTGCAGTTTGAAGGATTGGCATAAATTTCAGGTAGCTTTTGCCAACGGAGGGTGTGTTTACAACAAACAAATACAGAGAATCTCCGCTAATTTCATGGGTGGTGGAATTGTATACGCCCCAACTGAAATCCATCGGGTCTTTTGAATTGATGCTTTGGTTTAATGCACCCAGTTCATGCGTGTGAATGTCGTTGTAAAAACGCTTCCAAGACATCCATCCTGCCGTGTCCATTTTGCCAAAATCTTTGTTGTCGCCCTTGGGGTAAGCATAAACATCAACACCATTCATGTGGTTCAAACGAATGCAATTGTCGCGCGAAACCGTGGTGTGAGCCAAATGCCAACTCGAGATAGCCGATTGCGATTTTGCTCCAGTTCTTAGATTGAAATAAACGGCGTTTGCGTAGCCCTGTCCCATCGAAACAGTGTCCTTGAAGGTAGATTGTGCAAATAGCTGCCCTGATAAAAGGGAAGCACAAATTGTGACGATAAATTGGCTTTTGTGTTTCATTTTTTTTGATGTCACAAATTTACTTTTCACGCAAACGAATCCGCCCTCGGTCATTGTAAGGATTTTGTCATAATAATGTCAGCAAAATTGTGACAATTGTCATTTTTTCTTCGATTTATTCATCCACAAGAATCAACTTTCAATGGTGGTTCGGGTTAACTTTGTACGTTGAAAGTGGCAAGAAATGGCAAAAATTAAAATCGATATCGCATCGGGAAAAGTGGCAAAGGCAGCCGTAGTGGTTGGGATTGATTTGGGGACGACGAATAGTTTGGTGGCTTATGTGAATCCTGCCACGCATCAACCCGAAATCATCGTAGATGAGATGGGGAGTTTGGTGCCGTCGGTGATTGGTTTCCAGCCGGGTCAATTGCCTCAAGTGGGATTGATTGCCAAGGAGGGTTTGGTTGCTTCTCCTGATCGTACCATTTATAGTGTCAAGCGATTGCTGGGTAGAAGTTATAAAGATGTATCGGATGTTCAGTCGTTTCTGAGTTATCGCATCATTGATGATGAAACCGATGCGTTGGTGAAGGTGATGATTGACGATGCGTTTTACAATCCGATTGAGTTGAGTGCGATCATATTGAAATCATTAAAGCAAAAGGCGGAGAGAGCGTTGGGGGCGGATGTGAATCAAGCGGTGATCACGGTGCCGGCCTATTTTAATGATGCGCAGCGGCAGGCGACAAGGGACGCTGGGAAGTTGGCGGGATTGGATGTTTTGCGAATTTTGAATGAGCCTACTGCGGCAAGTTTGAGTTATGGTCTGAATTCCACTGAGGCCGAAAGGGTTTTGGTTTATGATTTGGGAGGGGGGACATTTGATGTTTCGATATTAACCATAGAAGATGGCGTTTTTGAGGTGCTAGCCACAAAAGGAGATACTGTTTTGGGTGGGGACGATATAGATCGGGCGGTGTTGCAGTTTTGGGTATCGGAACAGGAGGTGCTTCAGGGTTTAGATGCCGGTGATAGGCAGAAGTTGCGATTGATGGCAGAATCTGCGAAGATTGAGTTGAGTGGCGATCCAGAGCGTGTTTATCGAAATAATATTATGGTGGGTGGGGTTTCAGTGAATCTAACATTGAATTACAGTCAATTGCAGGCGGCCGCAAATCCCATCTTGCAAAAAACCCAAAATTGCATTGCGGCCGCACTGAAGGATGCCCATTTAAAGGAATCCGACATACAAGCTGTTGTGATGGTAGGTGGTTCTACCCGCTTCCCAGAAATATTTTCTCTGTTGACAAACCTTTTCCCTCATGTTCAGGTCAACAACCAGATCAATCCCGATGAAGTGGTGGCCTTGGGCGCTGCCATCGAAGCGGATGTGTTGGCCGGAAATCGCAAAGATGTGTTGTTGTTGGATGTTACGCCATTGAGTTTGGGTATTGAAACTGCAGGCGGACTGATGGATGTCCTGATTCCAAGAAATTCAAAAATCCCCACCCGAGTGGGTAGGGAATACACCACTTCCATTGATGGACAGGTGAACATGAAAATCGCCGTATTCCAAGGCGAACGTGAAATGGTAGCGGAAAATAGAAAATTGGGAGAATTTGTGCTCAGAGGAATTCCTGCAATGCCCGCGGGGTTCCCAAAAATCGAGGTCAGCTTTGCCATCGATGCCAATGGAATGCTCCAAGTGAGAGCCAAAGAACTTCGCAGCAATGTTTCGCAAGAAATTGATATCACACCACAGTACGGACTCACCGATGCCCAAGTGGAGCAGATGTTGTTGGATGGTTTTCAATTTGCCCAAAGCGATGTTCAATTGAGGATGCAACAAGAGGCAGTGAACGAAGCCCAGCAGCTCATTTACTTGGCCAAACGGTTTTTGGATAAAAATGGCGCGATGATGAGCCAAGAAGAAATCGAGGGGACGAAACAACGCATCGAAGAACTTGAGCGTCTATTGCAATCGCAAGCCACCAAAGATGAGATTCTGGCAGCAGTGACGGGTTTGAATGATTATACCCGGCCATTTGCCGAACGATTGATGGATGTGGCTGTTGCATCGGCACTCAAAGGAAAAGGAATATAAATGACAGCGAAAACTCTTTTGTTGATCTTGGGACTCAGTGGATTTGCGATTTTGTCGCAGGCGCAGGCGGTTTCGGATGTGGTCTATGAAGGTCGACAACGATATGGGTTAAAAATGGGAATGGGTTTGAATTCGATGTACGGCGGGAAACTTCTCAATCCGAGACCCAGTTTGGGAGTACTTGCGGGGTTTTACATTCATTCCAAATTGGACAAAAAATCTCCTTGGGGCATTCAATCAGGATTGGATTTGCGTATGCGAGGCAGCAATTTCGCCAACGGCAAGCCCGGCGATACTGCAATCAATCGTTCCTATACCAAAATTAGTATCATGAGCATGGATGTGCCACTTTTGATCAATTATCGCCTCACAAAACAGCGCGATGTAAAAGTAAAGCAAGTACAGTTGGGTGTTCAATTGGGTTACAATTTTAATTCGATTTTGTATGTTGGTCCCAACAAAACGCCACTTCCTACAGCGTTGAATACCTATAATAGCATTCAGACTTGGGATAAGTTGCCACTCAAGGCCTTTGATTATCAGGCATCCTTGGGCTTTCAACAGCGAGGAGAATCCTTGGGGTATTCCATCGCTCTTAAGTATGGATTGAGGAATTTGAATAACAAATTTCTGTTTGTCGGAATGGTAGATACAGACGGTGATGGTATCGCTGAAACCAAGCAAGAGTTGATTGCTCCAACCACTGATCCATTGAAAGAGGCCCCGGGCACACGCCAATTTATTGGGACATGGAGCCTCGAATATGCTTTGATTTTTTAATGCTTTGAACCCAGGCGGGGATTGATATTCTGATTCCCTCGGGATTTCGTACCTTTGTATTTTCTGTACATCTCCAATGTCAACCGTAGCCTTTTATACCCTTGGATGCAAACTCAACTTTGCCGAAAGCAGTGCAATTGGGCAGCAGTTGAGCAAAGCGGGATTCGAGAAAAAGGAATTTCAGGACGGTGCCGATTTGTATGTGATTAACACCTGCAGCGTCACCGATCATGCAGACCGTAAATGTAAAAAAGTGGTTCGCGAGGCACTCAAGCACAATCCCAATGCATATGTGGTTGTGATTGGTTGTTACGCACAACTCAAACCCAATGAAATCGCCCAAATTCCGGGCGTGGATATGGTTCTTGGAGCAGCCGAAAAATTCGAATTGGTATCGCACTTACATACATTGGTGAAAGAACCCAAAGCACAGGTTTACAATGCCCCCATCAAAGACGTCAACACGTTTGTGCCTGGATACAGCCTCGGCGATAGAACCCGCATTTTCCTCAAAGTACAAGACGGTTGCGATTACTTTTGTAGTTTTTGTACCATCCCCTTGGCCCGTGGGAAAAGTCGCAGCGGAAACGTAGCAGAAACCCTCGAATTGGTCAAGGAAGCCGCCCAACAAGGGGCAAAAGAAATTGTGCTGACAGGTGTAAACCTCGGCGACTTTGGCATCGAACACAATCAGAATTTCTTTGATTTGGTGAAAGCCATCGACGAGGTAGAAGGGGTGGACCGCTACCGAATTAGTAGCATCGAACCCAATCTGCTTACCGATGAAATTATCGAGTTTGTGGCCCAAAGCAAGCGTTTTGTGCCGCATTTTCACATCCCTTTGCAAAGCGGGAGCGACGAGATTCTGCTGCGGATGCGAAGAAAATACTTGACAGATTTATACCGTTCCCGAATTCAGAAAATAAAAACACTGATGCCTCATTGTGGAATCGGCGTTGATGTGATCGTGGGCTTCCCCGGCGAAACGGAAGAGAATTTCCTCGAAACCTATCGCTTTTTGAACGAATTGGATGTGTCGTACCTTCATGTTTTCCCCTACTCAGAACGCGCCAACACCACTGCAAAAAAAATGAAGGAGGTTGTGCCCGTGAAAGTGAGAATGGAGCGCGGTGAAATGCTTCGCGGACTCAGTGAAAAAAAGCGCATGGCCTTCTATCGTGCACATTTGGGCACGCGGAGACCGGTTTTGTTTGAAGAAGAGGAGCGCCGTGGCGTGATGTTTGGATTTACCGACAATTACATCAAAGTTGCCACAGATTACGATCCATTGCTGGTGAATACCGTGGCGGAGGTGTCGCTTTCTTCATTGGATTCCGAAGGATGGGTGAACGCAGCATTTGATTACGCCGAGGTTGCGCATTAACTTGCACCTGTGTTTCCAACCCTTTATCATTTTCTGTACGATGTAACAGGAATTTCCCTGCCCTTTTTAAAGGTCGTGAATACCTTCGGTTTTTTCGTCGCCATGAGCATTGGTGCAGCCTTCTGGGCCATGTCTTCCGAGTTTGACCGCAGAACCGCCTTGGGCCAATTTGCCAAAGTGAAAGTGAAACAGGTAACGGGCGCGGGTGTGGCTCGCAACGAATACATCCTCAATGCATTGATGGCATTTGTTTTCGGGTATAAAATCCTGTATTTGATGGTGGAGACGGGCGATGGATTCTCTCCGCAGGATCACGTGTTTTCCACGGAAGGAAGTTGGCTATTTGGTGCTTTGGCGATGGGTTTTTCAGTTTGGCGGACATGGGTTACGGACAAAAAACAACGCAGTGTTGCGCCTTCTGAAACAATTATTGAAATGGGTGCATCTGCAAATATGCCCAACATCACCACGGTGGCTTTGCTCAGTGGTTTTTTGGGTGCAAAAGTGTTTCATTTGTTGGAAACCCCCAGCGAGATTCATTGGGATACGTTTTTAACGGATTTGTTAACCAGTGGCGGTTGGACGTTTTACGGGGGGTTGATATGTGGTGCAGCGGGTGTGATTTGGTATGCATCAAAGAAGGGAATGCATTGGACCCATGTGTTCGATGCGGGCGGTCCGGCCATGATGTTGAGTTATGGTATAGGTCGATTTGGTTGTCATTTCTCCGGCGATGGCGATTGGGGGATTGCCAACGTTAAAGCCAATCCGGGTTTGCCAGATTGGGCTTGGGCTTATAAATACCCTCACAATGTTTTGGGAAAAGATTACGCATCAGCGGGCATGGAATTGATTCCGGGCTGTTCGGGCGAATATTGCTATCAGTTGTCGGTTCCGGTATATCCCACACCTTTGTATGAGGCATTGATGGCTTTGGGGCTGTTTGCCATTTTGTGGTATGTGTTGCGAAATCGCAGTTGGGCGCCGTTTCAGTATTTCTCGATTTATATGATGATGGCGGGTGCGGAAAGGATGCTGATCGAAAGCATTCGCGAACATGGAATGAGTTTGTATCACTTTTTTGGGATGGAGTTCTCTCAGGCGCAGATGATATCGCTGGTTTTGATGATTTTGGGGGTCGTTGGGTTTGTCTGGGGCGGAACGACAAAGAATCGTATTTTGAAAACAACATAGCGTTATGAAAGGGGTAATAATAGCAGATAAAAGATGGCATTTTTGTGAAATGCGGGTTTCTGTGAAGGAGAAGAGATTCACCATGGGTTTGATGGCTTTTCTTCTTTTTTGGTTGCCTGCGGTTTCGCAAACGGATGCGGTGCCGGTAGATACCATTGTGGTTACGGATTTTGATCGGATTGATCCCGTCTATGTGTCGGCCAGTATGGATGCTCAGAAGCGACGTGAATATTTGATTCTCAAGCGCAGGGTAATAAAAACGATGCCTTATGCCAAGATGGCGGCAATGAAAATGAAGGCAATGGAGGACAAGTTGCAGACGATTCAGGGGCGGAGGGAGCGAAATAAATATGTGAAGCAGTGCGAGGAGAGTATCAAGAAGATGTATATGGATCAACTGAAGAACCTCACGATAGGCGAGGGTCAGGTCTTGATGAAGTTATTGCACAGAGAAACGGGAAAGACGAGTTGGGAGATCATGCGGAATTACCGGGGTACGGGCGAGGCAATTTTTTGGCAGGCTTTCGGCAGCATATACGGACATTCTTTGCTCACGGAATACGATCCGGTCTTGGATCATCAGATTGAAAACATAATCAAATTGGAAAGGCTGGAATGACGCGTTAGCCGGTTTTTCTGGCAAGCATCCAGATTACAAGGGGTGCACCAATGATCGAGAGGATGGCGTTTACTGGCAAGGTGCTATTTTCGAGGGTATTGTTTGCGATGATATCGGCGGCGAGGGTCAATAGCCCCCCGGCCATGGCTGTGGTGAAGATATTTTTCTGATGGGCTTCGGTGCCTTGGATTTTTCGGGAAATATGCGGTGCGATTAGGCCTACGAAGGAGATGGGGCCACAAAACGCAGTGACGATAGCCGACATGGTTGCGCTGCCTACGATGAGCCAGTTTCTCAGTGATTTGGCTGATTTTCCGGCGCTTTCAACGTGAATATCGCCGAGTAAATAGGTATTGAATGCATGTCGGTGATAGGTTAGGATGAGTCCGCCCAAGAGGGTAGCGCCGATCAATGGAATCAGTTCTTGGAGTAAGACCCGATCGAAGCTTCCCATGCCCCACATGACAAACTGTTTTACTTGTTGGGCTTGGGCGGTTTGGGTGATGATGTCAACTGCGGCGCCGAAGAAATATCCGAGAACCAGTCCCACCAGGAGGAGGGAGTGCATTTGGGAGAGTTTTTTGTGAAGTGCAAGTTGGATGGAAAGGACGAGGAAGGCGCCCCCGAGCGCAGCGAGGGGCTGGATGGCCATGTGATTGAGGGTTTCATTGAGTCCGAGGCTGCTTCCCAGGTAGGTAGTGAGGGCGACACCGAAGGTGGCGCCCGGTGTAATCCCAATCAAAAACGGTCCCGCCAATGGATTTCGAAACAAGGTCTGCATCATCAATCCGCTCCAACCTAATGCAATCCCTCCAATCAAAGCGCTGAATACACGGGGAAACCGAAGCTCCCAGAATATTTCACTTCGCCAATAACCGACCACAGCTTCTCCACTCGGCCATAGGTCGATGAGCGTTAGTCCGATCAATCCCAAACCTACCCCAAAAGAAAAAAGGTGCTGTCGTCTTATTGGCATCGTTGGTAAAAATACAGAGATTGTGTATCATTCTGCATGATTTTATTGAGATCTCGCAATAGAATGTTGGGAAAAATGCAGCCCAAATCCCAATACGAGTTGCTGCCATTGGGATTGAGTTTTTTGTTGAAATTGAAAACGCGATTGCTTTGCATGGCTTTGATATTCATGACTCTTGGCTCCATTTCAACCAGACACTTTCGGGTATTGCACTGGTCCGTGTTAATCCAAATGTCGGCCAGTTTCATGGCTTGCAAGGCTTTTTCCAATCCCACCATATTGCTACCGCTGCCCTGGGGTTGCAAGGTGATGGGCATTCCCCCCGCATCAAGAACAAACTGACTCATATAGGATTGGCCTTGGGGTACAAACCATTGACCGTTGTAGGGCATGTTCATCATTACGGTAGGTCGACCCTTGGGATTTTTGGATTCTGACGTGGGGTTTTTGTCTTGATCCGGGTTTGCTGCCTCTGCGGCTCGTTTTGCAATGGCCAAATACTCTTTGGCAATTCCTTGAAACAACGCGCTGCTTTCTTTCGATTTTCCCAAAAGCCAGCCCATGGCGACAATCCATTCGGCGCGGCCCAGAGGGTGAGGTTCTAAATGGTTGTTGGCCCAAACCACAGGAAAGTGGTTCTTCGCGATGCGCTCTATGGTGTTTTTTTCTTGGATGTTAAATACATATCCAATGAGTAATTGCGGGTGCAGTTTTGCCAATTTTTCGGGTATGATGGGACCATCTGGGGCGAGTTCTTGAAACGAATCCAGGAGGGAAGATTGATAAATGCTAGGGTGTGCGATGTACTGCTTCGATTCTACGCCTACGATGGATTTTGCTAGTCCCAGCTCAGCCAACATTCCAGTATGTATGGCCGATAAACTCACGATTTTTGACCGATTTGTGATTTTTTGATACCCCTCAATTCTTGTAGAGCTACCCCAAAAGAATTTTCCGATACTTAGCATCGAATTGGGTGCATCATACAGCTCCAAAAAACTATCTGTTTTTGAATGACCCATGCGGAACAGTTGGGCATGGCTGTTCGTTATCCACACCACGCCTTTTGGGGCAGTTTTTTGGCTTGCATTTTGACAGCCATTCGATAGACAAATGACAGTGGAAATGGCGATAAATACTAGGCTGGCTCGTAGAGAGGTCATGAAGGCTTCGAAAATAGTACAAATAATCACACAGCCTTACAAAGTTCGGTTTGCATCAACAGAAAAAAAGTGCAATTTTGTCTTGTTATGTTGCATCCGCTGTTTCGCTTTCGTTATTACATTCTTTTTGGCTTTTTCGCCATCTGGATGTCGTTTTTCGATATGAACAATTTGTTCTTTCGCTATCGCATCGCCAAAGAGGTGAGCGTATTGGAGGAGAACATTGAAGAGCACAAGCAAGCGATTGCGGCGTTGGAACAGCAAAAGACATATTTGTTTGGAAACGATCGCAATTTGCAGCGATTTGCCCG
>CAZZKP010000015.1:0-22667 GCA_964654675.1 uncultured Bifidobacterium sp.
ATTTGCAGCGATTTGCCCGGGAGAAATATTTGATGAAAAAAGACAATGAAGATGTATTTGTGATTGTGGAGGAGGAGAAAGTGGAGGACAATGACAAATAGTGTTTATAAAACAATGTACAATGTGTATTTCTGTTGCCAAAGATGAAATATGTTTGTATCCAAGGAAAACTATAATAAATCCGAATAAATTATGAATTTCATAGCGCCATCCAGCGAACTCTTACAGCATCTGTTAACCGTTAACGGAGCCATCATGTCGAAGCCGATTATTCCCATTTTGGAGAACTTTCTTTTCGACATAAGTGACAACCAGTTAAAGATATACAGTACGGATTTGGAAACCAGCATGACCACCAGCATGGCGGTTGAATCCAAAGAAAATATGAAGGTTGCCGTGCCAAGTAAGATGGTGATTGATATTTTGCGTTCATTGCCTGATCAGGGTGTGACGTTCAATATCGATTCGAACACTTACGGCATCGAAGTGGTGAACAACAACGGTCGTTACAAAATGGCTGGCCAAGACGGTGTGGATTTTCCTGCGATGCCTGAGACCAACGCCGATGGCAGCTTTACGATTGCTTCCAATGTTTTGTTGCGTGCAATTAGTAAGACTTTGTTTGCTGCGGGATCGGATGAATTGCGTATGAATTTGACGGGCTTGTTCCTTGAGATGAAAGGTGATTCTGTGAATTTCGTTGCCACCGATGCCAATAAGTTGGTTCGTTTGACCCGTAAGGATGTCAATCCGGGGGTTGAAGGCGGAATTTTGATTCCCAAAAAACCGTTGAATTTGTTGAAGACCGCTTTGCCAAACGACGAGACGCCGGTGATCATTGATTACAATCGTTCCAATGTATATTTCACTTTCGGCGAAACACGTTTGATTTGTCGTTTGTTGGAGGATAAATACCCCGATTATGCCGCGGTCATTCCCCAAGAGAATCCAAACATCATCACCATCTCTCGTATGGCTTTGTTCAGTTCAATCAATCGTATCAGCATTTTCGCGAGCAAGACCACTTACCAGGTGCGTTTTAAGGTGACAGGCAACGAGTTGACCATCAGCGCGGAAGATATTGAAATGGCAAATGAAGCCGTGGAGAAAATTCCTTGTGAATTTGAGGGCAATGATATGGAAATTGGATTCAATGCGAAATTCTTGAAAGAGATGTTGAGCACTTTGGATGGCGATCAAGTACAATTGTGCTTGTCGGCCCCGAACCGTGCAGGTTTGGTAATCCCCAATGAAAATGAGCGAGGTGAAGACATTACCATGCTCATCATGCCAATGATGTTGAACAATTACTAAGCAAAAACAGCGCTTCCCACTCTGATCAGGGTGGAACCCTTCTCGATGGCTATGCTGTAATCTGAGCTCATTCCGATGGACAGTTCAGAGAACAGGGGCTGCTCAGGATAATACAGCGATTTTATTTCATCAAATGCGTGGGCCACTTGGCCAAATTCGCCAGCGATTTGTGCTTCGTTCTCTGTAAAACTTGCCATCGCCATGAGTCCGTTCACTGTGGTGTTTTGCAGTCCCAATTGGGTGATTTCTTGAAAAAACGGCTGGACTTCTTCCAACGACAATCCAAATTTGGTTTCCTCTTGCGCCACATGGAGTTGGATAAGACAGGGAATGATGCGATTGTTCTTTTTGGCTTCCTTGTCGATTTCTTGCAGCAACTTTACACTATCCACCGAATGAATCATCGAAATAAATGGGGCAATCAACTTGACTTTATTGGTCTGAAGGTGTCCGATGAGGTGCCATTGGATATCTTTTGGCAGGTTGGCCACACGCTCTAACAATGGCTGTACACGATTTTCTGCAAAATCACGATGGCCCGCATTGTAGGCGAATTGAATGTCTTCCACGGGCCGATATTTGCTCACCACAATGAGTTTACAATTTCCTGGTATCTGGCCCTTGATATGAGCGATGTTTTGGGCGATTTGGTGGCTGCGAGTCATAGGGATTTGCGATGCGAAATTACCGCAGGGATTGTTGTAATTTTGTATACTTTCACCATGAAAACCATAAAACGCACTTTTTTGTTTTTCCATTTGTTGTTGTTGGTCGTTGCCTGCGGCTCCGAACAGCCCAAACTGGAGCAAAAGAAAATGGTTTCTGTACTTTGTGATGTGATGGTGATGGAAGCGGGTCATCAGGTGAAATACAATTATGGCACTTTGCCCGATTCTATATGGGTGCGGGATTATGGCTTTGTTTGCAAAAAACACGGTGTGAAATACGAGGATTTTAAGGCGGAATTGTTGCGCTTGAAAGCCAACCCAGCGGAATTCAACGGGGTTATGGAAAAGGTAATTACCCAACTTCAGTTGGCGGAAATGAATGCGAGAAAGGGCAATCTGTGAAGTATCCTCAGGATTTTGAATCGGTTGTAGGTTTTGATCAAATTCGTTTGGCCATAGAAGGGCGATTCAAATATCCTTCAACCCATGAATTGGCATCCAATTGGGAGATGCAAACCAACGCCGATTTGGTAATCCAACAGTTGGATTTGTTGGATCAAATTGCCATTTTGAATGTGACATCGCCCAGTGCGTTACATTTGTTGGGCGGCGATATTTCCGGGGATTTAGTACATCTGGGGATTGAGAATTTTTTTTTGGAAGAGACTTCATTGAGTGCCATTCTTCAAACGATTCAAACCTATCAAAAACTATCCACGGCGCTGCATCCGCGTCAGTCTGATTTGCCATTGTTGTATGCATTGTTCCCGGCTGAGGACGCAACCAAAACGATTGCATCGGCCATTGGAAAGGTGTTGGATGAATTTGGGGAAATTTCTGTGAGGGCAACGCCTCAATATGCAAAAATATCGCAGGAAATTCATCGTTTGGAAGGCGAGGCTAGGAATGTGATGCGTGGGATTTTTAGGGATTGGAAATCGCAAGGATTTACGGCGGAAACGGATGTGACTGTTCGCGAAGAGCGGTTGGTGATTCCGGTGCTCGCCGAGTTTAAACGCAGGGTTCAAGGTTTTGTGAAAGATATTTCGGCCACGGGGAAAATACTCTACGTGGAGCCAACGCAGATGTTGGAGATGAATAATCGACTCAAAGAGTTGTTCGCAGAGAAAAGGCGGGAGCGGGAGCGCATACTCCGACAAATCACGTCTGAGTTGGCGCCACATCAAGTGGTGCTTGGTGAAATCATGGATCGATTGATTCAATTGGATTTTGCCCTTGCCAAATGGGATTGGTGTTTGTCTGAGAAGGCGGAGCGACCTAAAGTAAGCTCAGAACCACAGGTGGTATTGCGCAGGGCATATCACCCTGTTTTACGCAGACAATTGAGGCAATTAAAAAAGGAAGCAATTCCCTTGTCGATGGTGCTTAGCGATCAACGAATTATGGTTGTCAGCGGTCCCAATGCGGGTGGGAAATCGGTGGTTTTGAAAACGGTTTTGCTGCTTCAGTACATGGTTCAGTGCGGGTTGTTTGTAACGGCGGATCCCGAAAGTCGTTTCGGCGTATTTGAATACCTTGGGATTGATTGTGGAGACGGACAAGACATTGAGCAGGGTTTGAGTACGTTTAGTGCGCATTTGCATCATTTGAAAAATCTGTTGTTGAACGCATCGGATCGAGCGTTAATTGGCATGGATGAAATTGGTGCGGGCACGGATCCGAGATTTGGGGCACCCATTGCGCAGGCGGTGTTGGAGCAGTTGCTGAATGCTGGAGCTTTTGTGATTGCCACCACTCACTTTTCGCAATTGCGGGAATGGGGTATGGGTATTTCGGAGGTGGTTCAGGCAAGTATGGCCTATGATGCAGAGGCGTTGAAACCTTTGTATCATTTGGTTGTGGGCAAGCCCGGTTCCTCGTTTGCACTAGAATTGATGCGAAAAACCGGATTTGAATCGGATTGGATCGATCGAATTAGGACATTGGCTGGCAAGCAAATGGGAAAAACGGAGGATTTGATGCTATCGTTAGAGAAGCAAAATCAGCAGTTGTTGCAGCAGGTGGGTGCGTATAATGAGAAACTCAAACATTTAGAGGAATTGACATCATCGTACCAACAGTTGAAGGATAAGTTGCAGGCGAAACGGCAAGAATATTTGCTGTCGGCCCGCGAAGAAGCGAAAAAGTTGTTGGCAGAAACGAATCAACAAATCGAAAATACGATTCGAGCCATTCGGGAGCATGGGGCAGAAAAGGAGGCGACATTAAAGGCGAGGAAGGCCTTGGGGCAATTTAAGGAGGGTATGGAATCCGGAGAAAATTTGGGTTCTATCGTGAAGGGCAAAGGCGCTGGAATGCGGGGTGGGGTTGACGTAAATCGGAAAGCAAATACCTCCGCGGGTCAGGCTGGCAATGGTGATATTTCAAATGCGGTTTCGGTGGCTGGGGCAAAAAGTTTGCAGGCGTTGAGTGGCGAAGTACCAGTGACGAGTGCTAAGCAATTGGTGCCCGGAGCCTTGGTGAAAAGTACAGCAACTGAGGCGCAAGGCGAGGTGTTGGAGGTAAAGAAAGACAAGGCATGGGTGGCATTTGGAGTGATAAAAATGTGGGTGCCCATCGGGGAATTGTTACTCACAAAAAAGCCGATGGGGGGAAAGTCTGAAAAGACAGGAAAATCGGGTGGTTATCAGTGGGTTGAGCGACAATCGGTATACAATACAAAGATAGATGTGCGGGGAAAACGAATGGATGAGGCAACACAGGAAGTGTTGATATGGTTGGAAGAAGGATATTCATTGGGTCATCAGCAGCTGAAAATTGTTCATGGCAGAGGGGATGGGATCTTGCGTAAGGCGTTGAAATCACTGCTAAAGACAGTCAATTTTGTGAGAAGCTATCATCATGAAACCGAGGCCGAAGGGGGGGATGGCGCTCTGATGGTGCAATTGATGTAAAACAATTTTTCTGTGTTGGATTTATTGCCAAAGGTTGAGTGACTTTGAAGGATAGCGAGTATTTTTGTAAAACTATGGCCATAATACTCGATGGTAGCCTAGCTGCCGCCTCCATTAGAACAGAAATCGCCGAAGCGGTGAAGTCAAGTGTTGCCAAAGGCAATCGTCCTCCGGGCTTGGTTGCGATTTTGGTGGGTGAGGACGGTGCAAGTCAAACGTATGTGGGTGCCAAAAAAACAGCCTGCGATGAGGTTGGGTTTGCGGGTGATGTGCGTCGTTTTGCCGCCGATATCTCTGAAGCCGATTTGTTGGCAGAAATCGAAAAAATCAATCGCGATGAAACCATCGACGGATTGATTGTTCAGTTGCCATTGCCAAAGCACATTTCAGAAGAGAAAGTAACCCAAGCCATTTTGCCGGGCAAAGACGTGGATGGGTTTCATGATATCAACATGGGGAAATTGGCCAAGGGTGATGAGTCGGGTGTGAAGCCTGCAACGCCTTACGGAATAACCTTGTTGATGAAACATTATGGTATCGACGCTTCCGGCAAGCATGTGGTTGTGGTTGGAAGAAGTAATATTGTAGGACGTCCGATGAGCATGTTGCTCTCCGCTGCAGCACCTTATGGAAATGCAACCGTAACGCTTTGTCACAGTCGTACCAAGGATTTGGCATCTATCACACGCATGGCAGATATTTTGGTTGTCGCTTTGGGTAAACCAGGTTTTGTAACCGCAGATATGGTGAAAGACGGTGCGGTAATTATTGATGTGGGTACCACTCGTGTTGACGATGCAACGCGTAAAAGTGGATGGAGATTGCGCGGTGATGTGGATTATGATGCTGTCTTAGACAAAGTGAGCGCCATCACGCCTGTGCCCAAGGGTGTGGGTCCGATGACGATTACCGGTCTGATGATGAATACGTTAGAAGTGTACAAAGCCAAGTTTGCATGATGCAATTTCCTGTGATGGAGCATTTTTACACCATCCAGGGTGAAGGTGTTCATGCAGGTAAGCCAGCCTATTTTGTGCGTTTGGCGGGCTGCGATGTGGGTTGTGTATGGTGCGATGTCAAAGAAAGCTGGCCAACAGAAGGATTTCCAATGCATACGGTTTCAGAAATTTGTGATTGGGTGAAATCCACTGCGGCAGAAATAGTCGTTGTCACCGGCGGAGAACCTGCGATGTACAATTGCAATTCTTTGGTAGATTCCCTCCATTCCGACGGTTATCGTGTACATGTTGAAACGTCTGCGGCTTATCCTCTGCAAGGGAATTATGATTGGGTGTGTATTTCGCCAAAAAAATTCAAACAACCATCGGCGGGTGAGATGTCGAAAGCCCATGAGTTAAAGGTGATCATATTTAATGATTCGGATTTTGAATGGGCGGAAAAGTGGGCTGAGACTTGTTCAAAAGATTGTGCATTGTTGTTGCAGCCAGAATGGGAAAAACGGGATAAAATGATGCCAAAAATTATCGATTACGTGAAGCAAAATCCTCGTTGGAGAATTTGTATTCAGACCCATAAGGTCATTAATGTGCCGTAATTTTACTCAAAAGGACACTCGTTTTATGGGTGTGTAACTTGCTTTTTCGGGGATTGGTACGAGGATTGCGTGGTGCCTATTTTTGTAAATATGCGATATTTCGTGAAGGGACTGATTTTGCTGCTGACGCTCTTGGCATTGACGTCGTTTCGAAGTACGCCAGAACCACCCAAGAAGCCCAAATTATACCCCTATGATTTGTCGGGATATACGCGATTTAGCGATACCACGGAATTTCAGATCGACAGTTTTTTCCGAAGGATGTACCGTTATGGGATTTTTAACGGGACGTATTTGTTTCATAAGAACGACAGTCTGTGTTTTGGTGCGATGGGGTATGCTACCTTTTCGCAGTTGGATTCATTGAAACCGGCGGATTTGTTTCAGTTGGCCAGTGTTTCTAAGACCTTTACTGGTACGGCCGTGATGATGTTGGTTCAAGATGGGTATTTGAAATTGTCAGACAGTGTTCACTGGTATATCCCTGAATTATCGCGGAGAAATCTGAGTTTACAGAATCTCATCAGTCATAGCAGTGGACTTCCAGATTACTTTTATTTCAACATGAAGGCTTGGGAGGATCCCAAAGCTCATTTGACCAATGAGGATGTGGTTCAATTGTTAAATGCACAGCCGGTCAATCATTTTGCAAAACCCGGACGATACGATTATTGCAATAGCAATTATGCATTGTTGGCGCTGATAGTGGAACGTCAAACAGGTGTTGAGTTTCGCCAGTTTGTGAAAGATCGAATCATGAATCCCAGCGGGATGAAATATTCTCACTTATGCAATTTTGATAGCCTGGGATTGGTGAACTACACGGTTCAGGGATACGACAAAAAGCATGTCTTTGCAGACAATGTGTATAACGGTGCCATGGGCGACAAAGGGGTGTATTCCAATGTATTTGAGATGCTGTCATTGGACCAAATGTTACGCACCGATTATTTATTGCATTCGGATATTATTAACCAGATGCTAACGCCTCAAACTGTGGTGAGTGCGGATGCATTTTATGCCAATGGATGGCGTGTGAAATGGATAAACGGCCAGAAATGGAGCTTTCACAACGGATGGTGGAAGGGTTTTAGGACCTATTATTGGAGATGTTTGGATGAGAATAAATGTTTTGTTGTATTGACAAATAACGTGCAAGGCCCATTTTTAAGAACCATAGATATGGTAGGGTTGCTGAAGTAACTGATTGACATTGGAGGAATTCAGGCCAGAAATTCCTAAATTTACGAAATTAATTGATGGAAACGGATAAGATTTCAACGGGATTTGTTCGCGGTCTACGATGCATTGTTGTCGGGTTGGTATGGGTGCTGTTTTCTCTGACGCCTTTGTTTTCTCAGACTCCATCATCGGGAAATACAGGAACTTCAGTGGTGTTATCCAAAAAACCAATGGACATGCCATTGGTAGATACAACCATCAAATGGGTGCAGTTGATGTTGTCTCCCAGGCCCAATTATTACGAAGTGAAACGAGCTTTTGAGGGACATTTTCGGGGAGTTGTTCCTTACAAAGGTCAGGGATATAAGGTTTTTAAGCGCTGGGAATATCGAGTAGTCAACCATCTAGACAGTGCGGGTTATGTGAATTGGAATTATGGTGTGATAGACGAGTTGGCGGGTAATGTAGTCAGTGGTGGCGCATCCGCCGCTGGTTCTGGCAGTGGCAGCGGTACCGGTTCTGGCAGCGGCACTGGTTCTGGCAGTGGCAGCAGTTCAGGGAGTGGCGGTCCCGCCGGGGGTAAGTCGGTCAATGGTCTAAATGGCGGAAAACCGGTGGCGCCCGGGACTTGGTGCCCCACCGCCGGTCGGTGGTCGGCGGTGGGGCCCGTGAAGCACCCCTACAACCAAACATCGCAGCCAACAGGAACGGGTAGAATCAATGGAATTGCCTTTCATCCCACCGATACCAATACAATATTTGCATTAGCCCCGCAGGGCGGTGTATGGAAATCCACCGATTATGGTGCCACTTGGAACCTGTTGTGGGGAGCAGGAAATGGGGCGAAATCCTCGGCTACAACCCCATCAAATCCCTTTTTGACCATTGGAGCGAGTTCTATGGTTGTGTCATATGTCAACCCGGATACGATGTACATCGGAACCGGCGATCGCGATGCAGGTGATGCACCGGGTTATGGCGTAATCATGTCGGCAGATGGAGGAAAAACATTTGTTTCTCGAAATTCAGGCTTTGGAAATTATCCGGTAAATCGTTTGGTGATGCACCCGAAAAATTCAGCTATCCTTTTGGCCGTGAATAATTTGGGGATTTCCAAATCAACCAATTCTGGCAAAGATTGGAATCCTTCACCTTTCAAAGGAATTGGAACTCTGAATTTTACAGATTTGGTTTATCATCCATACAATCCAAATATTGTTTATGCCAGCGGTAATGGTGCTTTTTTCAGAAGTACAGACGGAGGGGATAATTTCATTCAAATTGCCAACGGTTTACCCACCACGGGAATGCAAAGAGGGCAAATTGCCGTAACCAAGGCAGACAGGAATCGCGTATATTTCTTGGTCGCTGCGGGTTCGAGATTTCAAGGATTATACCTTTCCCTAGATAGTGGGTTGAATTTTGTAAAACAAAATACCACACCCTCCAACATTTTGGGCTACAGTGAATTAGGGAATGATGGTTCGGGTCAGGCTTGGTACGATTTAGACATTTCGGCGGATCCGTTTAACGCCAAAACGGTTTATGTGCACGGAATCAATATTTGGAAATCTACAGATGAAGGTGTCACTTTTAAGATCTCTGGTCATTGGGTTGGAGCGGGTGGCGCGGATGATATTCACGCCGATCAACATATCGGAGAATTTAATAATACGGGGAGAACCCTCTTTGCAGGAAATGATGGTGGGGTTTATTATTCCAAAAATGGAGGAGCGACCTGGGTGAATATCACCAACGGAATTCAGAATTCTCAGATTTATCGGCTGGCAGTGGCGCAATCCACGGATGACTTGGGTGCGCACGGCTATCAGGACAATGGTTCAATGCAACACGATAACGGTGAGGTCTTTACCTATTATGGCGGGGATGGGATGGATTGTGCAGTAGACCCGAAAGATGAACGTTATGTCTATGGCTCCTATGTTTTTGGCGATATTTATCGGGCATTCGAACGGAATGAAATTGTTACCATCGCGGCAAATGGAGTAAATGGCATCAACGAGGGTGGAGGTTGGTTGACACCCTTTGTTCTGCAAGAGGGAAATCCCAACCGAATGTTTGCTGGGTACAATAACATTTGGCGATGTGATAGTGTGAAATCCAAAACCAAAATTGTTTGGACCAAGTTGACCTCCGGGTGGACGGGGAATGTGAGGGAGATCAAAAGTAGTATTTCTAACAAACGACACTTGTATGTGATTCGTGGCGATGGGCGGGTTTTCCTTTGTCGAAATGCGGAAGCCTCAAATCCCACTTTTGTGGATATCACACCCACCAATTTCACTTTGCGCACGTTGGAAGTCGATCCAAAAGACACAAACAAAATTTATGGTGCAAGTACAACGGCAATTTACCAAAGTACGAACAATGGATTGAGTTGGTCCACGACTCCATTGACATCGATCAATGTAAAGGCAGGAATTAATTACGGCGTAATCAATGCAGTTAAAGCGGATTCTAGTGTTTCGCCCACCGGGCTCTATATAGCAACGGATAGGGCTATGTATTATCACAATCCAACTACGGCATTGACAGAGGAATTTTCCAATGAGTTGCCACTTTGGATGGATATCACAGATATCGATATTTATCATTCCCCCAAAGGGAGGGATTACAGTTTTATTTATATTAGTACCTACGGCAGGGGTGTTTGGAAGAGTCCTTTGTTCGATGATGGTTCGGGTCTGTACAAGGCGAAAATGTTTGCCTATGATTCAATTTTTACTGTGGGTGGAAATTTGAAGTTGCAAGAGAGAATCATTGCGTCGGTGAATCATACAACACCCATTGAATGGTCACTCACCCCCTCTACCGGATATAGTTGGACAAAGGGAAATGTGAATTCCGCCAACCCCGAATTGAAATTTACGAGTGCTGGAGTATATCAAGTTTCCTTGACGGCAAGAAGTTGTTTGGCCTCCAATACCGAAATAAAAAAAGTATGGTTGCGCGTCTTTCCGAGTCCGGCATCGGCCAGTTGCTTGAGTAAAACCAATTATCAGACATCAAATTATGGGATTGGTATTTTTAAAGTCATGTTGGCAGACAACCAATTTGAATCGGGGACCTATTTTGATGATGGGGAGTATTTGGATAAATCCAAGGACAAAGTTTTTCGGGTGAAACCCAATGCAAATTATTCGGTAAAAGTGAAGGTAGGACTTTACAATGCTGAGAATGTTCGTGTTTTTATCGATTACAATAACGATGGTAAGTTTCAGTCTTATTTGGGTGAAGTGTCTGCCCAAGTTTCGGCAACACCGACGTCATTTGCGGATGTAAAAATCAAGACCCCAACCAATTTGAAGAAGAACCAAGGTCTCAGGATGCGCGTGATCAGTGATTACAATAACATCGATACAACGGGTTGCGGAACTTGTTCTTATGGACAGGCTGAGGATTTTAGTTTGGTGTATGAAAAAACCACGGCCAATTTCAAAGTGGATAAAACGGCTTTTTGTGCAGGAGATACAGTGAGATTTACAGATCTGTCCGACGGTCTGATTGGACAATACGATTGGGATTTTGGTGTGGGTGCTGTGCCCGCAAAAGCCACTGGCAAAGGGCCTTGGACGGTTAAATATTCTAGCCCAGGTTTCAAATCAGTGAAATTGCGATTGAACAACGGTGAAGACAGTGTAGTGAAAACTGCGATGGTTGAAGTAATCGCTCTGCCCAATGGTATCGTAAGAGTGAAGGAGGGTAGTAACCCAATTTGTGAAGAAAATCGATTGGTCTTGGCTGCGTCTGACAATCAATCGCTTCCAATCAAATACAATTGGTATAAGATGGATGCGCCATGGAATTTGTTGGTATCGGATAGTATCTTGACCATAAACAAAATTGCTTTGTCTGATTCGGGCAAATATATCGCCGTGTTGAACCACCGAGGTTGTTTGGATACCACCGCCGAATTTTCGCTGAAAGTATGGGCTAAACCCCTGGCAAAAATTGGCTTTGATGCGAATTATTCACCTTGTTTAAGAGGGAATAAATTTGTGTTTACCGATTTGTCCACGGTGAACAATGGTGGTATTTTGTCTAGGTCTTGGATGGCGTTGAATCCTTTAAAAACGGCAACAAGTACTGCATTTAGTCAAGTTTTTTCATCTGCAGGAAATCAAACTGTTCAATTGATTGTGTCATCCACGGTGGGTTGCTTGGATACGGAGGCAATTGTAGTAAAAGTGAAGGGGCATCCTGTGTCTAAATTTGCTTTTGCAAAAGCGGCTCAATGCGATAGAAACAACCGCTTTGATGTAGTGAATTCGAGTGTGAACCCTACAAGCAGTGGGGGCGGATCGTTGTGGTATTTGTATGATTGGAACGATGGCAACGTAGCCGCGGACATTGCGGCTGCAAGTCATGTATATTCTGTTGGAGGCAAGTATAACGTCCAATTGATCGTCAAAAACACCCTTGGATGTTCTGATACTTCCTATCAAATGGCCACGGTGGTAAATACCCCCAAGGCGGATTTTGTTCTTGCTTCAAATGAAATTTGCGAGGGGGCAGATTTGAAAATTACGGATTTGCAGAGTGCTTATGTGGATCCTTCCGCGACGGCCAAATACCAATGGAGTTGGGGTGATTCAAGAACGCATCAAGGGAAATTTGCGTTAAAATCTTCGACTTACCGAGATACCAATGTTAATTATTCGAGTTTTGGGACATTTACGGTGAAATTGAAGACAATTACATCAATTTTAGGGTGCAGTGATTCGATGTCCAAGACGGTTACAGTCTATTCAGTGCCCAAGGCCAAGATTTCTGTCAATCAATTTGCTTTTTGCGCAAATATGCAAAACGCAATTTTTACAAATCAATCGACCAACGCAGATGGGAGGAATGTACTCCACGCTTGGGATTTTGGTGATGGCGATGTGTCTACGTTACAATCCCCAACTCATCTGTATAAAACAGCGGGTAAGTTTGTCGTCAAGTATCGAATCATTAATTCATTTGTTTCGGGGGGTAGCTGTTTTGATAATATTTCTTTGCCAGAGATCAAAGTGGTTCCTGAAGTTGATGCATCATTTACAATTTCAAAAAACACGGTTGAGAAAAATCGCGAATCTTATATTTTTCAAGCATTGGATAACAAACTGATACCCATGGATCGCACGTTTAAATGGGATTTTGGTTTGGGGGATACTTCTGCTACGGGTGATAGGGTGCCCCATGTTTTCAACAAAAATGGGCGTTATCGTATTTTGCTCACGGCAACGAATGCGCTGGGTTGCAAGGATACCAGTTCTCAGTGGATTTTGATTGAGAGTCCCAAGTTGAAGAACCAGGACAATCCATTCAATTTTTATGTGTTTCCAAATCCCACTGCGAAATCGGTGAATTACAAGTTTGAGGCGCCCGCGGGGTCAAAGATTGCAGTCCAATTGCATACGATTTTGGGTCAAGGGATACTGTATGAGCGAAATTGGGATATTCAATCGGGGGGGACATATTTTGAGACCATCGACCTAAAACGTTTGGGCCTCGCTGCAGGGGTTTATCCGTTAACCATCGAATCGGGGGATCAGCGATTGTCGGTTAAAATAATTTTGATTGAGTGATTTTTGTATTGAGCGATGTAGGTGCCAGCTCCCAGTTGATCTGGAATTTGGATATCGGAAGTAAGAGACGGAGAATCGAACAAGGGCATTTTGAAACACAACTGCCCTGCCATATTGAAAATTTTCAGCTCGTTGGAGACGTCTGATTCATTGTTTTGTGGGTTGACCGCTGAATTTGCAACGTGGATCGAATGAGTACTGGTATTGAAATACAGGGGGCGCTTGGGTGGATGGGGGTCAGTCTCGGTGGCATTTGTTGACAATTGGTGAATGACGCCCACTGCGTCTAAATCGAAGCCAGAGCTTGCGAAAGGGGTGGGCCAAGGATCGTTGATTATCCTGTTTTTGCTATCTCGCTGCGCGTAAAGTGTGTCGATGCTTCCCACAACATCTATGATTCGTACATATCGAATTTCGTTGATTTGAATGTTACTCATCATGGCAACATCTTGTAGGTCGAATGGTGTTCCGTAGGGATGTCGATATTTCCCCGCGAGGTTGTGAATTTTTGTCGGTTGGGTATAGCCAAATGATGCGGTTTGGGTTTTGGTTTGGGTGAGGCTTTCATTGGGGAAGCGAGCCCATGACTGACTATCGGTGCTGACCTCAACGAAGGCCAATTCGAGGAAGGAGTCGAGGAAAGTATTTTCAAAGATGGCGAAATCAAAGCCATTGCCGTCTGAAATGGGTGGGTTGAAAGTGAGTGTAGCGATGCCTCCGTCGCCCAGTGATACTACACCGTTGGTTGATGCTTGTCCGATGGCTGATTGGGCGGTTCCGACGGAGGCGTAGCCGGAGTCGGGCAGGTTGATTTGTTTGAGGCCTCGCTGAACATGGCAATGGGATGCCCAATTGACAAAGCAGGAACTGTCGGCCCGAAGGGCCGTAGACCCCGGCTGCCCTGCAGCCGGGGCGAACTGGGCCATGGCGTGCTGGGATGATATGGCAATGATGACAATGACAAACAGATTCCGGAGGATATTTTTCGGAATTTTGGTGCGTGTCGACATGTGTGGGGCTGAATTTTACAGATTACTTATGAAGTGGGGCGAAATTTCGTGTTTCGGCGGATTGGGAATCTTGTCTAAATCGAAAATAGAGTGGGTCCGTATTTTTCAGCCGCCAATTTGTGCTTCAATTTTCAAAATAATTTCATCGCAGGCGGTGTGATTTTTCGCCAAAAGGGCTCGAGCTTCTGATACGATATTGTCGGCCCAGGTTTTATCGCTCAAGCCTTGGGCATTGATCAACACGTTGAGCCAAGCACCTCGAACGGCGGTTTTGATGCAAAGTGCGCCCACGCCCACATCTGACAGGGAATTGGGGTTGCCGTGTTCTGACATTTGTTTTAGCAGGGGGATGCACTCAAATGCCGTTTTCATGGTCCTAAACGGAACTTCTGTGGCATATTTCGACGCATCTTGGATCGCTTGTTTCCTTGCAGATACTTGTTCGGGTGTGTCTTTGGGTAAGCCAAAGGCTTCCATAATGGCATCAAAAGCACGCGTGTCTTCGTCAACCAAAGCGATCAACTTGTCTTTGAGCAGTTGGCCTTGTTGGGCCCAGGGGGAGAATTCATGCACGCGGTCCTCCCAACCTCTTTTGGCGGCGCTCAAGTTGGCCACCATGGTGCCCAACGCAGCGCCGAGTGCCCCCGCCAATGCGGAAATGCTGCCCCCTCCGGGGGCCGCGCTATCACTCGCCGTTTCGTCGGCAAAGCCACGAACCGTCATGTGTACCAATCGCGATTGCTTCTCGTCGCCAAGCAGATACTCAATGATCTTTTTCTTTGGATCAAAGGCCCCCAATTCATTCAAGCCCATACTGCGAATGGCGCAATCAATCAATTCGGCCTCACTTACGCCCGTGCTCAATCCTTGCTTTTCAAGGAAATACCTGCCCGCATCCAACATGGGTTGCAATGGAATCAATCCCACCAACTCAGAACCGGTTACGCGCACACCGCGTTCATCGGCCGACTTTCGGGTTTCCTCAAAAGCGATGTGTAGTGGGCTGATTTTGTAGTTGGTGAGGTTCATTGAAATTTGCGCCATATTGTACTCTTCAATGTACCATCCGATGGCTTTGACACTCTTTAGTTTGCCTGGAATCCTTATGGGTTCCCCGTTCTCGTCGTTCACAATTTTCCCAGAATAGGGGTTGCCTTCTCGCTTGACACGGCCTGCCTCGCGGACATCAAAGGCAATGCGATTGGCGATGCGGGTGCTTTTCGTATTTAGGTTTACGTTGTACGCGATAAGGAAATCTCTGGCTCCGATTACGGTGGCGCCGGCCGTGACGTGCATTGCTGCAGGGCCATAATCCGGCGCCCACTCTGGCAACGTAATTTTTTCAAAAAAGCCTTCGTATTCCCCGGCGCGAATCACGCTTAGGTTATTTCTCTCCGGGTTGGATTGGGCGTATTCATAAAGATAGGTGGGAATTTGCAATTCCTCGGCTACACGTTTTGCCAATTTCTTGGCGTAAACGGCCGTTTCCTCCATGCTGATGCCTGAAATTGGGATCAGAGGACAAACATCTGTGGCTCCCATTCTTGGGTGTTCCCCTGTGTGATTGCGCATATCGATCAATTCGGCGGCCTTTTGAATTCCGCGAAATGCTGCTTCAATGACATCGTCCGGTGAGCCTACCAACGTAACGACCGTTCGATTGGTGGCTTTGCCAGGGTCTACGTCGAGCAAGCGAATTCCATCCACCGATTCAATGGCGTCAGTAATGGCTTTGATGGTCTGAAGGTTACGTCCTTCGCTGAAATTGGGTACACATTCGATGATCGGTTGCATGATGCAAATTTATTGTTTAACCCCCGAAGTTTAACGTATTTTTCGTTGTGATTTCCCCCAAAGAGTTTAGGCTATTTGTAAAGAATAAGTCATGAAATCTATCCAAATTTCCTTGAATTTCGTTATTTTTGCGGTTCTTTATGACTCTCATCAAATCGATTTCTGGAATTCGTGGTACGTTGGGTGGTGTTAGCGGTGAAAACCTTACACCCATTGATGTTGTCAAATACACCTCAGCCTTTGGAAGCATGCTGTTAAAAAGCAAAAAAGGCAATAAAGTGGTGGTTGGCCGTGATGCTCGCATCAGTGGTCCTATGGTTCATGAATTGGTGGTAAATACACTGATGGCATTGGGATTGGATGTGCTCGATGCCGGTTTGTGTACCACGCCCACTGTTGAAATGGCTGTGATGGAAGAAAAAGCGGCGGGGGGAATCATTCTCACTGCAAGCCACAACCCAAAACAGTGGAATGCCCTAAAATTATTGAACCACAAAGGAGAATTTATCAGTGCAGAAGATGGTGAAATGGTTTTACAGCTTGCAGAATCTGCAGAAATTTCTTTTGCTTCTGTAGACCATTTGGGAACACGCACGCAGAAGGATTATCTGCCGATGCATATCGAAAGAATATTGGCTTTGGAACTCGTAAAGCCAGAATTGATCGCCGCACAGAAATTTAGAATTGCCGTGGATGCGGTAAACAGCGTAGGAGGAATTGCTGTGCCAGCGCTTTTACGCGCCTTGGGCGTTGAAGAAATATTCGAAATCAATTGCGAACCCACGGGACATTTCGCACACAACCCAGAGCCTTTGCCAGAACATTTAGGTCAGATCGCCTCAGAAGTGAAATCTTCAAAATGCGATTTGGGTATTGTTGTTGATCCTGATGTGGACCGATTGGCTTTGATCTGTGATGATGCGGAGATGTTCGGTGAAGAATATACGTTGGTGGCCGTTGCAGATTATTATATGCGACATACACCAGGGCCAACCGTGAGCAACTTGAGTAGTACCCGTGCCCTTAGAGACATCACTGAAAAAGCCGGTCAGCATTACGAAGCCAGTGCAGTGGGTGAAGTGAATGTGGTAGCAAAGATGAAGGAAATTGGTGCGGTCATCGGCGGTGAAGGAAATGGTGGTATTATCGTGCCGGAATTGCATTATGGCAGGGATGCCTTGGCAGGTATTGCTTTGATATTGAGTCATTTGGCCGAGACGGGTCTCAGTGCATCCGCCTTGAGAGCCACTTATCCCAATTATCGTATGTCGAAGAATAAGGCGGAGTTACAGGCCGGAACCGACGTAGATGGCATTTTGGAGAAAATCCAAAAGAAATACAAAAAGCAACCGATCAACACCATAGACGGTGTGAAGATTGAATTTGATAATGATTGGGTGCATTTGCGCAAGAGCAATACCGAACCAATCATCCGTATTTATGCCGAAAGTGATAGTATCAACACTGCAGAAAACCTTACGCGTAAGATTTTGCAAGATATTGGCGATTTATTAAACTAAATTTGCGCCCCAATGGCAATGCAATGTGGTATCGTGGGTCTTCCCAATGTAGGGAAATCAACCCTTTTTAATGCGGTTTCAAGCGCAAAAGCGCAGTCTGCAAATTTTCCTTTCTGTACAATTGAACCCAATGTAGGTACAATCACCGTTCCCGATGTTCGGATGAACAAACTGGCCGCGTTGGTGAACCCCCTGAGTTTGGTGCCTACAAACATCGAAATCGTGGATATCGCCGGTTTGGTGAAAGGTGCAAGCAAAGGCGACGGTTTGGGGAATCAGTTTCTGGGAAACATCCGAAACACAAATGCCATTTTGCATGTATTACGTTGTTTTGATGACGATAATATCATTCACGTAGATGGTTCAGTGAATCCAGTGCGTGACAAAGAAATTATCGATACAGAATTGCAGTTGAAGGACTTGGAGTCACTTGAAAAGAATATCTCAAAGGTTTTTAAGCAAGCCAAATCAGGCGATAAAGATGCCTCAAAAATGTTGGAAGTGTGTGAAGCGTTCCAAGCCCATTTGTTGAAGGGCCAAAATGCAAGAACGCTGGACATCGAGCCAGAAAAAAGGGCGTTGATAAAGGATTTGAATTTGCTAACAGACAAGCCTGTTTTGTATGTATGTAATGTAGATCCAGACAGTGTGAATCATGGGAATGCCTATGTTGAAGCAGTGAAAACAGCCATCGCAGGAGAGAATGCAGGTTTGATTTTGATTTCAGCCGCCATCGAAGCGGAGATTGCGGATTTGGAGAGTTTTGAGGATAGGCAAATGTTCTTACAAGAAATGGGATTGGAAAAGAGTGGGGTAGAAAAACTGATTCACGCCGCTTATAAGTTGTTGAATTACATCACCTATTTTACTGTGGGGGTGAAAGAAGTTCGCGCTTGGACAATTACAGAAGGCACGAAAGCCCCAGGTGCTGCGGGTGAAATACACTCAGATTTCGAAAAAGGATTCATTCGAGCCGAAGTTATCGCCTATGACGATTATATCCACTACGGTTCTGAGGCCGCCTGTAGGGAAGTGGGCAAGTTACGCGTTGAAGGAAAAGATTACATTGTGAAAGACGGAGACTGTATGCACTTCCGCTTTAACGTGTAATTAGAAATCTTCGGGGTTGCTGATTTTGTTTTCACTCACAAAAAGGGGAACATCGCCGTATTTGACTTTGTATAATTTTTTGATATACGACCAACAGTGGGATTGAAAATCTCCAACGCGGTCGCGGATTTTCTGGGATCCAATCGGTTTTCCGCCCCGTGCAACTTCGCTAAATGATCTTCTCACCGGTTCGATGATTTGCTCGCTTAACATATCCGCAAAATAATTGCCCGCCTTGGTGCATCTTTCAATCAATAACTGTGTCAACTCTTCTTGAGCCTGCAACTGTTCCTCCGCAGTGGGCAGTCGATCCAATCCGTCCCATCGTGTCTCGTGTTCATGAAATATTTTCGCAATCGAGCGCTGGAATTTTTGCGCCGTGGCATCCATCTCTTGAAATTGTAATCTTATGGGAGATAATTCGGCAAATTTCGTTGTGATCTTGGCACTTTTTTCTTTTGAAATCGCAATCATCATTCCGTTGAATTCATACTGAAGATGCCTCACTCCGTAGACTGCCATTAACTGCTGTTTGTGGTAGGCCTGGCGTTTCTCTTCTAAAATTTCAAACAGGTCTCTCGTCTTGGCTTGGGATTCATGGAATTCCAAAATCCGTTGATCCGTCATGATGTTCTGCGCACGAATGGCCGTGAGTAAAACCATCGAATCGAGGTTGGTGCATCGACTCAGAGCGACATACACTTGACCCGGTGCGAAGCTCTTTCCTGCATCGATCATCGCTTTTTCAAAGGTCAACCCTTGGCTCTTATGCACAGTGATGGCCCATGCCAAGCGAACGGGGAACTGCTCAAAGCTGCCAACCTCTTCTTGTTCAACTGTTTCGCCGGTGGGGTTGTAGTTGTATCGCAGATTTTTCCATGTTTCTCTCTCAATTTCCATGGCTGGCTTGCCATCATTGCACTGAACAAAAAGGGTATCGCCTCCAATGTGCGTCACCGTGCCAATCTTGCCGTTGTAATATCGTTTTTCGTAGGAAGTGTCGTTTTTGACAAACATCACCTGCGCACCTACTTTGAGTCGCAGAATCCCTTCGGTTGGGAAGCTGCCTTCGTTGAATTCGCCAGACACCTTGGCAACGTATTGTTTTTCGGCGACATCCAATTTTGCCAATTCTCTCTCGTTGATGGATTCCGCCTGTTTGTTGTGGGTGGTAAGTGTGATCCAGCCGGGTTCTTGGGGTTGGAAATCGGGTTGTATTCTCTCGGCGAGGTTTTCGTAGTCCCAGCTCTCCATTTGGTTGGAGCGGATTTGATTCAAAAGATTGATGAACTGCCTATCGCTCTGACGGTAAATCGTTTTTAATTCGATGGTAATCAGTTCGAGACTCGGAAAAATCTTGGATGAGAAGAAAAATTCCGTGCTGTAGTAATGATAAATGAGCCCGCGTTCGTTTTCTGTAACAACGGGTGGAAGCTGCAACAAATCGCCAATCAGAAGCAATTGAACACCGCCAAAGGGTTTAGCGCTGTTTCTGGCAAATCGAAGGGCTGTATCTATCGCATCAAAAAGGTCGGCCCGAACCATGGAGATTTCATCAATTACCAGTAATTCAAGTGCTTGAAATAAATCTCGTTTCACCTTGGGGTAATGAAAATGCTCCCGAATCATCGGGGTATTGTTGGCAACATTGGGATCTACGGGTTCGTTTGTGGGGACGTAGGCTCGGGTGGGAAGTCCAAACATACTGTGAATGGTGCTGCCTCCTGCATTGATGGCGGCGACACCGGTGGGGGCAACCACCACGGTTTTCTTCAGAGTTTGAGAGAGCAAGTTTTTTAGGAAAGTGGTTTTTCCTGTGCCTGCTTTTCCTGTGAGAAAAATATGTTGTTGCGTATCATTGACAAAAGAAAACGCCAAGGCGGCCTCGGAACTGGTATCGATCGAGAGGGGGGGAGTGGGGTTGGAATTTCCTTTTTGCGTGTTCAATATTCGATGAGAGATTTTAATGTTTGAGGCAATCGTTCCCAGGGCAAGAAATGGTCTTCCAGGGTTTTGGCCAATGGAACGGGGGTATCGAGGCTTCCCAATCTTTGAACGGGGGCGTCGAGGTCTTGAAAGCAGTGCTCAGAAATCCAAGCTGCGATGTCTGATGCGATGCTTCCGGTGAGCGTGTCTTCGGTAAGTACCAGTACCTTTCCGGTGGCTTTTACTTGTGCGGCAACTTCCTCTTTATCCCATGGGAGAAGGGTTCTTAGGTCAACGACGCGGCCACTGAGGTTATGTTCTTTGATGCATTGTAGGGCTTTGTGGACTCCCCAGCCGTAGGTGACGATGCAAAATTCGTTTCCATGGTTGTGGACAGTGGCTTTTCCTTCTTCTACGAGGTAAGGGGCGGCGGCTACGCCGCCGCTCACAGATCGATACAATAACTTGTGCTCAAAAAATAACACAGGATTTGGATCCTCAATCGCTCGCATTAACAAACCCTTTGCATCGGCTGGCGTGCTGGGGTAATATATCTTTAGACCGGGAACGTGGTAAAACCAAGCCTCCGTGCTCTGACTGTGAAAAGGGCCGGCTTGCACGCCCGCACCGGTAGGCATTCTGACAACAACATCCGCGGCCTGACCCCATCGATAATAACTCTTAGCCAAATTGTTGACGATTTGGTTAAATCCACAGGTGACAAAATCGGCAAATTGCATTTCAACCACCGCTTTCTGTTTGGCGATGCTCAATCCGTAACCCGCACCCAAAATAGAACTCTCGGTAATGGGGGTGTTCCTCACGCGTCCTTTGCCGAATTTTTCAAGAAATCCATCCGTGATTTTGAATACTCCGCCATACTCCGCCACATCCTGACCCATAATCACAAGATGATTATGTCGTTCCATGCTCTGCTCTAAACCTTCCTTGATCGCATCCACCAATCGAAGTTCTCGATCACTCTTTGGTGCGCTGTCTGCACATGGGAAATCATCGGAAAACGAAAATGGCGCATACATATCCTCCAATTCCTCTGCCAAATCTGGAATTACCTCCTCTTCTGCAAAAGTGGCGTCCAACCCCGCTTCGATTTCCGCCAAAAATTCATTTTTATATTGATTGATGAGTGCCTCAGTCAATATACCCGATTCCAATAAATAGGATTCGTAGTTGTTCAGTGGGTCTTTCTTCCCCCACGCTTCAAATAAATGGGTGGGTACATATTTTACGCCACTCGCCTCTTCATGGCCCCTCATTCTAAAGGTAATTGCTTCAAAAATTATGGGGCGTGGATTTTTTCTTAGCTCCTCCGCCCAATGTAACGCTGTGTGATAAACTTCCAAAATGTTATTGCCATCCACTTGTACCGTCTCCATGCCGTATCCAATTCCTTTGTCGATGAATTGCTTGCATCTAAACTGTTCGTTGGATGGAGTACTTAGTCCGTAGCCATTGTTTTCGATCAAAAAGATCACCGGCAATTGCCAAACCGCGGCCACATTTAGGGCTTCGTGGAAATCTCCTTCGGAGGTGCCGCCATCACCAGAAAATGCGACAGAGATTTTCTTGCGATGATTCAAAACATGAGACAAGGAAACGCCATTGGCTACACCCAACATCGCACCCAAATGAGAAATCATCCCAACAATGGCATATTCATTGGTTCCAAAGTGAAAACTGCGCTCCCGGCCTTTGCTGAAACCCGATTTTTTGCCTTGCCACTGGGCGAAGAGTTTGCCAAATGGAATCCCTCGCGTGGTGAAAACACCCAAATTTCTGTGCAATGGCATGATGTACTCGTCAGGGTCCAAGGCCATCGTAATGCCCACGGAAATTGCCTCTTGACCAATGCCACTGAACCATTTGCCTACCTTGCCTTGACGTAAAAGTACGAGCATACGGTCTTCAATCAATCGCGGCTTTAATAAACCACGATATAAACTCAGTAATTCGGCGTCAGTTAAATTCTTTCGATCGTAAAGCATGCATTCAATGATTGGATGTTCGATTTTTCAAATTTACATCGCAAAAGTGGCCTTAAATGCGGTCGGTGACAATACT
>CAZZKP010000016.1:0-21801 GCA_964654675.1 uncultured Bifidobacterium sp.
TCATCGATGATGTAGACCTTGTATTTCCCCACTTGTGGCGGGATCCTTACTTGGTCGATCAGATGACGGATATCCTCCACCGAGTTATTACTCGCTGCATCCAATTCAAAAATATTGAAAGCATAATCTTGGCTTGGATCTCCCCCATCTTGGGCGTTAATCACTTTGGCCAAAATCCGAGCGCAAGTTGTTTTCCCAACACCCCGAGGACCTGTAAATAAAAAGGCCTGGGCCAATTTATTGTTGTTGATCTCATGCATCAACGTTTCGGCCACTTGGTGCTGACCGACCACATCGTCGAATGTGGTTGGACGATACTTTCTGGCAGAAACAACAAATTGATCCATTGTTTTGCAAAGTAACCCCAATCGGGGCATGATGCCAAACTTGTTGACCCACAAAAAACCCACAAATTCACGAAGGATTGTGTAAATTGCGAGGCAAATAAAAGCCATGAATATTGGAGATTCTCTCAAGCACTTTGAATTAAAAAGCACAAACGGTCAATTGGTTAGCACATATCATTTGTCAGATAAAAGTGCATTGCTCATTATCGTAACGTGCAATCATTGCCCCACGGCGCAAGCCTATTGGCCAAGAATTGTTTCAATGGCTAAGCAATATGAGGAAGACAATTTGGGGGTATTGGCCATCAATGGCAATGATGCCAGTCAAAAACCCATGGATAGCTTTGCTGAGATGCAGCGATTGGTTTCGCAATATGGCGTTCCATTCCCTTATCTCCATGACGAATCCCAAGAAATACTCAAACAACTGGGTGCCGAAAGAACGCCTGAGGTGTTTTTATTCAATGCCCGAAGAGAGTTGGTTTATAAGGGTGCAATTGACGATGCTTGGGACAACGAAGCGGCTGTAATGCGCGTATATCTTGAGGATGCGATAGAATTTGCATTGGATGGCTTGGAAATCGACTACCCGGAAATTCCTGCGGTAGGATGTTCCATCAAATGGAAATCGTAAAATGAGTGCGCGTGTTGCTCTGATTACTGGGGCTTCTTCCGGCATCGGGAGAGCTTTGGCAATTGAGGCGGTAAAACGCGGTTTTTCTGTGGGATTGATGGCGAGGTCGGCGGAGTCACTGCAAGAAACCGCCCATTTGTGTTTCAATCAAATAAATCGTTCTGAGATGACCGACAAGCCCAATGTCTTCACTTTCATTGGCGATGTGTCTATAGAAGATGATTGTAAGCGTTTTATCATGGACAGTGTGAATCAATTGTCTCGTATCGATGTTTTGATTAACAACGCCGGCATTTCAATGCGCGGCATTTTTGTCGATACGGAATTATCGGTTTTACAAAAGCTGATGGACACAAATTTTTGGGGTACCGTATATTGTACAAAGCATGCCCTACCCCAATTATTGGAGCGCAAAGGCACTGTGGTCGGTGTTTCTTCGATTGCTGGCTTCAAGGGCTTGCCTGCGAGAACAGGTTACAGTGCGAGCAAATTTGCAATGCAAGGATTTTTGGAGAGTTTGCGGTGTGAAAATCTCGAAACGGGACTCAGCGTATTAATCGCTTGTCCGGGATATACAGAGAGTAACATCAGGAAGACAGCCTTGGATCAACATGGATCTCAGCAAAATGATTCTCCTTTGAACGAAGGCAAATTAATGTCGGCCGAGGCGGTAGCCGAGGCCATCTGGAATGCCATTGCAAAAAAACGCAACTACCTCATTCTCACTCTGCAAGGCAAAATGGCAGTTTTCATCAACAAATGGTTTCCAAAACTGGCAGACCGACTCACCTACAATGTAATCAAAAAAGAACCCAATTCCCCTTTCAAATAATTACAAATGATATCACAAAACATTGTATATCAAATCATTAAAAAATTAAAGAGACAAATTATTGTCGCTCTGATTTCATCGATATTCACTCATTCCACACACGCCCAAATCACCAACACCGCATTTATTGATTCTGTGGGGGGTGAAAAGGTAGGAAGATTGACCATTTCAGGATGGCTCGATGCCTATTACGGTAAGATGTCGCCCCATGCCGACAAAGTCCCTCATTTGGTATCGTCGGCGAGTTTGAATCAAGTGGACATCAACCTAACCTACTTGGATTTTAGATACGCAAGCAATGGTGTCAAAGCCAGAATTGTGCCCGCCTACGGAAGTTACATGGATGCCAATTACGCTTCGGAAAAAAGCGGATTGAAAAATTTGATGGAAGCCAGCGTAGGGGTTCGATTAAATACGAAAAAAGACATTTGGCTAGAAGCAGGATTGATTGGATCGCCTTTTACCAATGAAAACCCTGTTAGCCGCGACCACCTAGTTTACACCCGATCTATGGCTGCAGAGCTCTGTCCCTATTATTTGATGGGCGCCAAAATTGTTGCCCCTTTGTCCTCAAAGGTTAAATCATCATTCTATCTCCTCAACGGTTGGCAAACATTGGGGCCACAATATCAAACGCCCGCCTTAGCGACCCAATTGGAATACAATGTTGACAAGAACAACTTGATCAACTGGAATACCTTTGTTCAGACAGGTACTCATCACCGATATTTCTCTGATATCTATTGGATTGCGAAGCGAAATCGTTGGCAATGGACATCTTGCTTTTACGTAGGAGATGACCCATGGAAAGATACCAGTTTTGGCAAATCACCATTTCACGAGCAGAACGGATTTTGGGTGAATTTGAATGCCGTAGGTAGTTATCAATTGAACGAAGCTTCAAGTATCAGTGCACGAGGCGAGTATTTTAGAGACAAATTCTCTCGAATTGAGGGTTCCTATTTGGGTGGCAGTCTTTGCTTTAACAGAAAAATTTCCCAAATGATCTATTGGCGCACCGAGGTGAGATATTGGTACAAAAACGACCAAAATTCGGAGAATATTCCTCACCTATTATGGGGTGTAATGAGTTTGGGATTGGGGTTCTAGGGTTTTCGAAGATCAGAGTACGTCTGGATCAACTGCGTCGCAATGTTCTTGGGTGCAATTTTGTTTCGCAACGAGGGACACTTTAATCGCTGCCTGGTTTGCTCCTCTTGGGTAGAGATTGAAATCATAGCCGCGGCCATTTCATCCGCCCGATTGGGGTGAAAATACACGGGCAAATCCTCCACCAATTCTCGGAAAACTGAAATGTTCGAAACAGCCATGGGCAAATCTGCTGCCAGTGCTTCTGCCAGCGGGATTCCGAATCCTTCGCTTACACTGGGATATACAAAGGCAGATGCCGACTTCACACAGTCAATCATCTCCTCACGAGACTGATCCACCAAACATCTGATTCGATTGCCCAGCCCCAACTTTTCAATTTGCAATTTCACAGGCGCTAACGTAGGCCCATCCAACCCTATGAATGTCAAATCCCATTCGGTCTGATGCTGAATCAAGTCAAATGCCTCAACCAATACCGCATGGTTCTTTCGTTGAGTAAAACTGCTTTGATACACATAATAGGGTGCTACCTTTTCTTTCGATGCACCAACGCTATCAACCACAAAGAACGAAGGATCCACGGATTGATAAATCACAACAGAATGACCTTTTGCTTGCGGATAATACTTCTCCACCTGCGATTGCGTGGCTTGACTCGTCATAATGAGTCTAGAAGCCTTTTGAATGGCCTTTTTTGTTTTGAAATGATATATCAATCGATCGATCCAAGGATAATAGGAAGGAAATTCTTTGAATATCACATCGTGGATGGTGCAAATACCGACGATCGAATTGGGCAGATCCCATGGCAATTCATTTGATAAGCCATGAAACACTTCAACCCCATCTTGGGCAGCCCGCTTCCCCATGCCCCAAGTTCTCCACCATTTTGGTGCATCTACCATCACCAATGTATAACGATCAGAGCCATCACTCCGATGATCTGCATATCGTTCAAGAATTCGAAGTGCCTCGGGATGGGCATGATCCGAAGCATCCAATCGATCCACATAGAGATAGTATTCGTGCTCTGGAAAATACGTAAAAAGGGATTCGATAAGCATGCGAGAATAGTTCCCCAGACCAGAATGGTTGAAGAAAAATCGCTTGGCATCAAATCCGATTTTCATAAAAAATGACGATTAAACGGCAACGCTATGCTCGCGCAATGCATCGTTCAAGGATGTTTTTACATCTGTACTGGCTTTACGCTGTCCTATAATCAGTGCCACCGGAACATAAAACTCTCCACCAGGGAAGTCTTTTTTGATATTTCCTGGAATCACAACACTTCTTTCAGGAATAAATCCTTTGGGCAATTCTTCTCCCGTATGCACATCGATCACCTTGGTGCTCATCGTTAATGTGAGACCCGCTCCTAACACGGCTTGCTTACCCACATGAAACCCTTCTACGACGATACATCTGCTACCGATAAAACAATCGTCTTCAATAATGACTGGAGACGCTTGCACCGGCTCAAGCACCCCACCGATACCTACGCCACCACTCAAATGGACATTCTTGCCGATTTGAGCACACGAACCCACCGTCGCCCATGTATCAACCATAGTCCCCGAATCTACATAAGCACCAATATTCACATAAGAAGGCATCATTATCACTCCGGGAGCGATAAAAGCACCATGTCTTGCAACTCCATGCGGAACCACGCGAATCCCTAGTTCAGCATAGTTTTTCTTCAAAGGCATTTTGTCGTGAAACTCCATGGGCCCAGCGTGAAAAGTCTCCATTTTGCGCGTCGGAAAATACAGTATTACCGCCTTTTTAATCCAATGATTTACCTGCCAACTTCCATCCGCCAGTGGCTCTGCTACACGCAACCTTCCTTTGTCCAGCTCTTCAATGACAAATTCAATGGTTTCAAGGGTTTTGGGTTCGTTCAACAAGGCTCGATCCTCCCAAGCCGATTCAATGATGGATTGTATGGTAGTCATCTGATAATTTTTCAGCAAATTTGCATTAGAAACTTCTGAAACCCTATTTATGAACCGCATTTCTATCCGCATTTTTTCAATCCTCTTCATTTTAACTTCTAACGCCGTTCTGTCTCAGTCCAATGGCGATGCGATTTCAAGTAAAATGTCGGCCCAAAAAAGTTCATCATCCCTAACCATTGATGCTTGTTTTAGTCCAAAATACTACCCCAAAAATGCCAGGCTCTACGGATGGATTAGCAAAACGGAATATGCTGAACTCGTGGATGGTGTTTTATATGCTGTAAATGCATCAACCCTTGCAAAAACTGAAATTATCAAGGCCGACAGCTTTGTGAAAATCACAAAAACGGCAATCAAATCTCAAACCGGCGAGGATGTAAATTTGTTCGGTATTCCCCAAATTACATGGACAGCCGATTACCAAGGTTGGTTTGAAGTGGGCCGTTTCGCCATGGCAGTGGATTTCAAAAAGCCCGTGGCAGATAATCTCATGTATGGACCCATCCAAATGAAATATTCAATACATGGTCAATCTGAAGAGGCACAAGCCACCGAATACTCTCCCGATGCAGAACTCATTGCGGTGATAAAAAAAGACAACCTTTACATTACGGGTAGAAAAAAATCAGCATCAAAGAATTTGGCAACCTCTGTATCAGGCGAAATCCAAATCACAAAAGACGGAGGCAACGGCATCGTTTATGGTCAGAGCGTGCATCGCAATGAATTCGGCATAAGTAAAGGCCTTTTCTGGAGCGCCGACAACGACAAGTTGGCTTTTTATCGCATGGATGAGCGCAGGGTGACCGATTACCCATTGTTCGGCATTCAATCAAGACCCGCAAAGGCCAATAGCATCAAATATCCCATGGCCGGCGATAGCAGCCATACCGTAACCTTGGGAATCTACCATTTGATGTCAGATCGATTGGTTTATTTGAATACGCAGGGCACCTACGACCACTATTTAACGAACATCACATGGACGCCAGACAGCAAATTTATATATATCAGTTGGGTGAATCGCGAGCAAAACAAAATGGAATTGCGCAAGTACGATGCAGTTTCGGGAGGATTGGTGAGCGTTGATTACCAAATGAGTCATCCCAAATTTGTGGAACCCGAAAATGGCCCACTTTTTATCCCTGGATCAAACACAGACTTTCTCTTGCAATCCGAATCCGATGGATGGAACCACCTATACCTGTTCAAATTTGCGAACAAACGCCCCATCATCAAACAAATTACCAAAGGAAATTGGGAAGTGACCGATGTTTTGGGATTCACCAAAGACGGTAAATACGTATTGTTTGAAAACACGATGGCGTCTCCTTTGGAACGACATGTTCACGCAATGGAATGGGAAAAAAGCAAGGTAACGGCAACGGGTATGTCGACAAAAACCATGGATTTAACGCCTTCCAATGGTACCAATAAATGTGTTTTCCATGCGGAAAATGGGTTGATGATAAACACCCTCTCCAACTATCAAACGCCACGCAAGATCTATTTAATTGATGTAATGAAGCAAATCGAATCCTCATCAACCGCAACCGGATCAAATACAACCACATTTGTTGTACCCGAAGGGTCTACAGTTACAATTGGGGATGGAGTAAATCATAAAATCATTTTCGAATCACCCAATCCCATTGCGGGTCTTGGACTCGGAAATATGGAAATCAAAACGCGGATGGTGAATGGATTTGATCAGTATTCAAGCATTTTCTACCCGAGCCACTTCGACCCAAACAAAAAATACCCTGTTGTGGTGTATGTTTACGGCGGACCACACGCTCAGATGATTACCAATTCATGGTTGGGTGGCGGAAATCTTTGGATGCATTACATGGCCGAAAACGGCTATATCGTTTACACCCAAGACAACCGAGGTTCTTCACACCGAGGATTGGCTTTTGAAAACGCCGTACACAGACAGCTCGGAACGGCAGAAATGGCCGACCAATTGGACGGTTTGGCTTGGTTAAAATCACAAAAATGGTGCGATTCAACCCGTGTAGGCATTCATGGATGGAGCTTTGGTGGATTTATGACAACCAGTTTGATGACGCGCACACCTGGCAAATACAAAGTGGGAGTCGCCGGAGGCCCGGTGATCGATTGGAGCTATTATGAAATCATGTATACTGAACGATATATGGATCGCCCGGATGAAAATCCCGAAGGTTATAAAGCCAATAATCTGTTGAATTACGCAGATAAATTGCAAGGACGTTTATTGATGATCCATGGCGCGGACGACGACGTGGTTGTTTGGCAACACAGCCTCATGTTTGTTGAAAAGGCGGTAAAAGCAAAAAATGCTCAACTGGATTACTTCGTGTATCCTGGTCACAAACACAATGTGGTGGGTCCAGATCGGGTCCACTTATACAAAAAGATAAGTCAATATTTCTTCGACTTCTTGTAGTAAATTGCGGCATGAAGATGGCGGAGCGACTTACATTGGTAGAATGTCCGCGTGATGCCATGCAGGGGATCAAGAAATTCATCCCTACACCCTTGAAAATCAACTACCTCACCACCCTACTCAAACAAGGCTTTGACGTGCTGGATTGTGGCAGTTTTGTCAATCCAGAGTCTATACCGCAAATGGCAGACACCGCCGAGGTGATTCAAGCCATTGGTGAGGTTGAATCAAAAACAAAGCTACTGGTAATTGTTGCCAATGAAAGAGGTGCTTTGCGGGCTGCGGCCTATCCCAAGATAAAATATTTGGGATTCCCCTTGAGTGTGAGTGAAACATTTCAAAGAAGGAATACCAATGCAAGTAGAGACGAGGCATTTCGGAGATTGGCAAGGATTCAAGATATTGCATTGGCAAGCGACAAAGAAGTTGTGTGCTATTTGAGTATGGCTTTTGGCAATCCATATGGAGATCATTGGTCGGCCATTGAAGTAGCGGAATGGGCCGCAAAGATTGCCTCCTTGGGCGTGAGGACGATTTCTTTGGCAGATACCATTGGCAATGCCAACTCTCAGCAACTGGGGGAACTTTTTACTGAGGTTCATCACAAATTACCCCATGTTGAAATTGGGGTACACTTACACGCAAAACCAGGGGAATGGATGGAGAATATTAAAGTCGCCTACGAGCATGGATGCAGAAGATTTGATGCAGCACTGGGTGGATTTGGCGGTTGTCCTATGGCCAAAGACGACCTTGTGGGCAATATTCCCAGTGAAGACGTTTTTTCGTGGCTTGCATCGAAAGAGCCCACTGCACTGGATCCAAATATCGACTGGACTTTATTGAAACAGCAAGCCTTTGAGGTATATGCTGGACATGAAAATGGATCTGACAAAAATTGATTCAGAACTTACACCAAGTTCTTCTCTGATTTCAACAAATCAATGATTGTATCCAATTTTTGCATCAGCTGGGTGTTGGCAGAAACCAAAGAATCGTGACTTACTCCACCCACTGCAGTATTTGCTGGTGAATCTGCAAAAAGATCAACCATTGTTATTTCTAAGGTCGCACAAATGCGTTCGAGGGTATCAACACGCATCGTCTGCTTTTTTAACATGTAATGAAAACCCTGTTCGCTTAACTCGCATCTACGTGCCAGTTCTTTGATTGGAATCCTTTTGGCCGCTGCCAAATTTTTAATTTTGTTGTAATCGAATGTCGCCACAGTGATAATTTTCTATAATTGATAAAACCCATAGAAACCCGAAGGAATTCACAAGGTTTTGCTCTATTAACTGAATCAATTGACCAATATTTTACTCGATTCATTGGCAAAACATGTGTTTGTGACACTTCTATTACTATAGAAAGTCAAGTTATTGAATTACAACCACTTAGAATTGTCTGATTAATGTAAAAAGTACATTAAGTATTGAATTTTCTTTACAATAAAATCCAAACGCCGCAAAAAATGGAGCTGGAAACTATTTCAGTCTGGCATTTGAAACGATCGATTGCACAAGTTCTTTGTAGTTTTTTCCGATGGGCAGTTGCTTTTGCCCAATGATAACTGCATTGTTTTGAATCGCTTCGATCCTACTTTTTGATACGATATAACTTCTGTGAATTCTCACAAAACGATCTGTGGGCAGAGAAGTTTCCATGTTTCGCATTGTTTGTAATGTCACGATGCGTTTTTCGTTGGAAATCCAAATTTTGACATAATCTGCGAAAGCCTCCACGAACAAGATATCGTTGTAAGCAATTTTTTGAAATTGACCATCTACTTTCACAAAGACGAAATCGGGTTTTACGTTTACATCATCATTTGCACCCCTTTTAATGGACATGTATTCTTCGAGTCTTTTGATTGCCTTTTCCATTCTTTCCGGTGAAATTGGCTTCAATAGGTAATCTAACGCTTCAAATTCGAAGGCATCGGCAGCAAAATCGGTATGAGCGGTCGTAAAAATAACCGCGTGTGGGGCTGGATATTGATTTTTCACCAAATCCAATCCTGTAATGCCAGGCATTTGAATATCAGTAAAAACGACATCAACTTGATTCAATTCAAGCCAACTCATTGCGTCTAATGCACTCGAAAATGTATTTACAATTTCGATTTTGGGGTAATTGATCAAATGGGTTTTTAGCACCTCGAGGGCCAAAGGCTCATCGTCAATAAGGATACTTTTGATTGTACTATTCAGCATGATGTAATTCGATATCTAATGTAACGCAATAATATTCTGCATCGTTTATTATTGACAGTTCGTGTGACCCAGGATAAATGTAATTCAATCGTTTTTTGAGGTTATCTAACCCAATACCACCGTGGGTTGACGCCACATAGTTGACGGGCTTGGAGTTTTCGACCAATAAACAATAACCTCCCACCAAGGATTTGCCCTTAATCTTCACCCACCCCTCCTCTATGGCTGACTGAGCCCCGTGTTTAAATGCATTTTCAATCAACGTCAAAAAAAGCATAGGCTCAATCAAATAATCCTTATTCGGCTCTTCCAAATCAATGTCAACTTTTACTCGATCACCCACTCTCATCTGCTCCAACGAAACAAAATCGCTTAGATGCTGCAATTCTTTTTGAAGGTCCACTTTCCCCTCGCTGGTTTCATAGAGTACGTAACGCAAAATATCACTGAGCCGGAGAACGACTTGTGGTGCCAAATCACTTTTTATTAAGGTTAAAGCATACAAATTATTCAAAGAATTGAACAAAAAATGGGGGTTGATCTGGGTCTTCAGGAACTTAAGTTCAGACTGCAATTGCATTTTTTGCAAATCTCTTTTTGATTGTTGGTCCGCGTACCAATCTTTCAGAAACTTGAAAGTCATTGAAAGAATGACACTAAACAACAATCCCAATCCAATTAAGAACAAGAAAAACGACGACCACACTACACTTTGGATGTCTTTATTGGCGACCAGGGTGTGGGTTAAAATCGAAATGGGAAAAGAGGCCGCGCTGATTAAGAGTAAAATGGATAAAATGTATGAGAGATAATTGCGGTTCAGCAAAAATCGGGGAACGAGATAATACAGATTGAAGTAAACAACAACGGCATGGGTTGTTAGAATGGGTAACTGACGCAATATTGAATCGCCCCAAGAATTCCCAATTCGAATAACAGCAGCGATAACGGCTGCATATATCAACCAAAAAACAATGTGATAAAGCTTATTTTTACTTAGAACTTCCTCAGAACGGGAAAACAATATGTGAAACGGCTTCTGTGCTCCCAAGGGCATTACGATTAGTAATAATTACCGCATTTTTTTCATCAACTCAAATCCCATTTCAAGCCATTTTGATGGGGCTACCATTTTGGGACTCAAATCGAAAAGTTCAACTATTGCATTCTGATGCAACGGGGCAGTCTGATTGGACTTGGAGAAATAGGCTTCCGCTGCGAAGAAGCCCACCAAATTGACAGTGACAAGCGTGGCAATGATGGTAAAATTCTTTTTCAGTCGTTTATCCATGTTTTTGTATTTGGCAAATTTGGTGCCATAAAGCAAAGACGAAAGACCGATCCTTTTGTTACATTATTTTTTAAAATAATCTCTAATTAATTGAGATTGAAGACCTAACACCAAGGAGTCTGAGGGTGTCTTCAATTGAAAAGCATCCATGAAAAGGTAATGTCTGTAACCACTGGCGGCCAAAACTGCCTTATTATCGGTAAAAGAAATGGCCATACCTGGATGGTTTGCATAAATCATATTTCTAGAAAATGGCGTTTTGTCTGTATTTCCAAGCAACTGCTCTGTCAAGGTGGCATAAATATCTGTTTGACTCACTATCAAATGGGGAGCCACTCCCCTATACATGTCGCGAATGGGCCCGCCAGTAATCATCAATGGAATTCTAAAGAATTCTTGCTCATAATCTTCTGTCAGAGGCAATCCTACAGATTTTCCATGATCGCTCACCACGATGATTACCGTTGAATCGTATAGATTTGATTTTTTCAATCCCTCAACGAGCTTACCAATGGCAGCATCTGAATATCGAATCGACAATTTGAGTTTTTCCGCTTCGGGCAGATTTTGTTCTTTGATCACATCGTAGGGCTCATGACTACTGAGCATCAACCACGAAGCAAAGAAGGGCTCAGGCAGATGCTTAAGATCGCTCAACACCCTGTCTGCCATGGATTGATCGTTTACACCCCAATTTAAATTTGGATCGTTTGGAAAAGTTCTGATATTTTGAAAGCCAATAAACTTGAGAAAAGTGCCCATATTGGCGAAATCTGCATTTCCACCGTAATAGAAATTGGTTTGATACCCTCGTTTTGAAAATTCTAATGGCAAAAATTGTTGATGAAGGGCACCCCATTTGGAAGGGTCGAGCAAAATACCTTTGATTGGCTGCGAGGGGTAGCCGCAAAAAATAGAGGCCAATCCTTTATCGGTTCGATCACCACTTGCATAGGCCTTTTTGAACCACATTCCATCTTGGGCCAAGCGATGCAAATTGGGTGTAATGGATTCCGATGGGTCCCGTTCCAACCAATGTTGATTTATTCCTTCGAGAATGACAAAAAGCACATTGGAACCTTTTCTGATAATCTGGGGCATTCGCTTCAATCCACCTGGAAAGGTATCTGGCCCCATGTATTTTTCCAGGGCGCTTTGTTCCATTGACCTTGGCATCAAAGCTGATTGAATTTTTTGATTCCATGTGGGTTGTTGATACGCATAGAATAGATTCCACAGAGAGTTGGTTGAAAGGGAATTGTAGAGGGAATTGTTCGTTTTTTGCGCACTTCCAAGTCCCAATGGAATTGACGTAATTCCGCCTCGGGCACCAATACTCAAAATAACGATCAAAGGCAATACGACCCATTTTGATTGGAAATGAGATATTGCTTTGTTGTGGAGAACGATCAGGAGTTTACCCAGCCCCGTTGCAAGAGCCAACACCAACAAGACGATTGAAAGGAGACAAACCAAATCATGGGTATTAAGGGAGTTTAAAATCTCTTTGGGATAGGACAAATAATCCAATGCTTGTCGATTTATTTTACTGGACCACGTTCGAAGCAGGTGGTAATCAACGAGAATAATTGTGGTATGAAAGGTTAAGAAAATTCCCTGAAAAAAAGCAACGAGGTAGGCTCTTTGGGGCAACAGCAATAGAATACAAACCACAATTGAGTAATAGGAAGCCACCGAAATATCTTGCAGTGTTCCAGCGGAAAGCAGTATGGGTTTGATTGATGCGGGAATTGATGGAATGGTTTGGACGTATATGAGTAGGGTTCGGCCGAGCCATTGCGAAAGCAATGCGAGGCCGAATGAGAGTGAAGCCATCAAAAAAAACCCGTTTTTCAACGGGTTTTTTTTGATCATATCTAATAATCGATTCAAGGGTTGACAACAATTTTGGTCTGATATACCCTACCCGATTCGTCCTTCACAGTAGCAAAATAAATTCCCGAAGAAACCGCCGATAAATTGATCTGATTTCCCTCAAAAGTGACCGGAACAGATTTGCCTTCCAACGATTGCAAACGCGCTTCAACGATCGTATTGATCCCCAATACATTCATCACCCCTTTGGCTGGATTGGGATAAAAAACCACTTGCTTCAAAGGCAATTCTTTGTTGCCACTTAATACCACTTGGATATAATTGGTTTTTGACTTCTGGTCATTCCCCGTTGCATTTGTAGCGCTTAGTGTTACCGAATAACTGCCCAAGGCATTGAATTTCACATCCATATTTCTGGATGTTGTGGTAGTTGCATTCATCAAAGTGTATGTTGAGGGCGAAATAGACCAAGACCAAGACGTTGGTGAGTAGTCACTCAAATCCACCAACCTAACCGTTTGAGTGGTCATTGGATTGGTAATATCAGCCATAAAATCCACTACGGGTTTAGCACTTGACAAACTCGAAACGTTGATGTAGTTGCTTTTTACCACCTGCGTTTTGTCGGCTGATTTGTTCGCACCTTCAAAGGTTATTGTATACGACCCTACTGAATTGAACGAAACAAAAATACTCTTGTCTGTCAATTTGGAATTTGCTTGTAATGTATACGTATTTGGTGAAATAGTCCATGCGTATGAAATGGTATTGTTACTGCATGTTGAAGTCAGAGCCACGGTCTGACCCACGTTAACAGCGGTTTTGTTCGCGACAAAATCTACGGTTGGCGGATCTTGAAATGTCAATCTGCGAATTACATTGTTGGTAAGGTCTGTAATGAAAAATGCAGAATCCGCTTTGCGATAGGTAAACAATCCCAAGTATCCGAATTTCGCTGTCTTCGCTTGACCGTCTACATAACCCACCGTTGATGCTTGCCCCGCATATACCTTCAAATTTGTCCCATCAAACACTTTGATGCATGTTTCATCAGCGATGTAAATATTTCCATTTGCGACAACGACATCAGATGGCATATTCAAACCAGTAGAAATCACCGTAGTAACTTCGTTGGTGGTCAAATTCAACCTTTTGATTTTCTTATTGTTGCGGTCTGCAATGAGCATACTGTTGTCGTTTTCTAAGAAAATGCCCGAAGGCGCGTAAAACATCGCATTGCTACCCACCCCATTTGCATCGCCTGAAGTTTTTGGTTTACCTGCAATGGTGGTTACTTTTCCCGCTGAAATTTTACGAATGACTTCATTCCCAAAATCGCAGATATACATCTCACCCGCAGAATTGATTTCGATATCTGAAGGAGAACTAAAATAAGCATCGGCAACGAGTCCATCTTTGTGATCCCCAGTAAACGAGTAATTGCCGGCAACAGTTGTGAATACTGTACCGTTGGAAACATTGACGAACTGCGTACCTTTTCTGATCAGTGCATTGTCTGTATCTACGATGTAGACATCGTTCGTGTTTTTGTTTACGCATACACCTGAGGGCATATTGAATCTGCTTACGGTGGAAGTCCCATTGTCGGTGCCAATCGCTCCGGGCTGTGTAGGATCCCCCAAAAAACCGCCCCTAATTCTGCTGGTTGCTCCATCGAGAATCATGACATTGTGCATATCTGTGACCCACATGCGGTTGTTATTGTCTACACAAATACCCATCGGCATTGAAAATAACTCATCCGCCAGATTGTTATTGGGCGTAGAATTGTAGTCGCCGCTGCCTAAATACTGCTTTCCAGCGTAGGTCTTCACATTTTGACCTGACAGTTGTGACGCAATTGCGAAAGAGGCAATGGCCATGAACATGGATTTTTTCATCTCTATAAATTGTCTAATGTTTGATTGATATTGTTTTCTATTTCTTCCAAAACGTGGTCGTATGAACGTCGTTCCAATGCATTCCCAGTCATTGCTTTGAACAATTCCTCATACCTTTCGGTAATACTATTGACAAACAAATCATCCATTACAGGCATGGATTGACCTTCTAGTCCTTGAAATCCGTTCATCATCAACCATTCACGAACAAATTCTTTACTCAGCTGTCTCTGGGGCTCGCCCTTTTCTTGCAATTGTTGATAGGTATCGGCGTAAAAGAAACGGCTACTGTCTGGCGTGTGAATTTCATCTATCAACATCACTTTCCCGTCCTTTAAACCGAATTCGTATTTGGTATCAACAAGGATGAGACCTTTTTCAGCAGCAATTGAAGTACCTCGGTCAAACAATTTGAGGGAAATGTCGTACAATTCATCCAGCAAAGACTTTGAAATTATTCCTTTTTCTAGGATTTCATTGTATGAAGTATCTTCATCATGACCACTGGTGGCTTTGGTTGCTGGGGTAATAATCGGCATCGCCAATCGATCATTCTCTTTCAAACCCTCTGGCAAAGTATTTCCACAAAGGATTCTTCCGCCGGATTTATACACGCGCCAAGCATGACCTGTCAAGTAATTTCGAACAACAAATTCTATGGGAATTGCATCACAACGATGACCAATGGTCACATGTGGATCTGGCGTAACAATTTTCCAATTTTGAACAATGTCTGAGGTTTTATCCAAGAATAAACTGGCTATTGCATTTAGGACTTGGCCTTTGAATGGAATACTTTTGGGTAAAACGTGGTCGAAAGCAGAAATCCTATCACAGGCTACGATAACGAGTAAATCCTGATTGATGGTATACACATCCCTCACTTTACCTCGATAAAATTGGGTTTGATTTTTAAACTGATAATTGGTTGCTGAAAGAGCGTTCAATGTCATATCGTTGGGTATTAGCAAAAATAACGAACTATGGTTGTTGACTTTCTGAATCTTTTTCACAATCCGCATCTCGGTCGTACGCATGTACAATTTCCTTGACGAGTCGATGTCTAACCACATCATCCGTATCCAACTGAATCTGGGCAATTCCTTTGATATTTTTCAACAATCTCAGCGCCTTGCCGAGACCACTTTGCTGTTTTCGTGGCAAATCTATTTGGGTAAGATCTCCGGTAATGATCAGTTTTGCATTGGGCCCCATTCGTGTCAAGAACATTTTCAATTGCAAATCGGTACTATTTTGAGCTTCATCGAGGATCACGTAACAGTTATCCAGTGTTCGACCTCTCATGAATGCCAGGGGTGCAATTTCTACTGTCCTACTTTCGACCATACTTTTCAATTTATCGTTCGGAATCATATCCTCCAACGCATCGTACAAAGGGCGTAAATAGGGATCGATTTTTTCTTTCAAGTCCCCCGGTAGAAATCCCAGGTTCTCACCCGCTTCCACTGCAGGCCTTGTTAAAATTATTCTTCGAATCTCTCTTTCTTTCAGCGCCAAAACAGCAATTGCCACAGCGGTGTAGGTTTTTCCGGTTCCTGCGGGACCAATAGCAAATACGATATCATTGGTGCGAGCGGCATTCACCATTTTCACTTGATTCCTGGTTCTCGCTTTGATTTGCTGCCCCCGGGTCCCAATTAACAATACATCGCCGGTACCAACCAAAGGAACACCACCCTGTTGGGTTGGCTTTTCCACCTCAATTCCTTCCAAGGCCTCCAAAACGATGTGCTCGTTTATTTCGTGACTCTTTACAAACACTTTCTCGAGGTGTTTCATTGCGATTTCAAACGCATTCATTGAAGCATCATCCCCAAAAATCTTGATCTCATCCCCCCGCGCCACAAATTGTAGCTTTGGAAACTTCGACTTAATAATGGTGAGGTGCAAATTATTTGGCCCATAAAACAATTGAGGGTCAATGATTTCGAGGGTGTAAATTCTTTCTGACAAAAGCGTTTTTATTAACAATACAAACCTAAATCAAAATCGCGTTTTTAGATTCTTCGTTCGATTCGAAATCACAACAACTTTTCACCATAATATCAACGATTGGCCCAAGTCTACTTCGTGTCATTTTATAAATAAAATCGAATGTCTGTAAAATAAAACAACCCTTTGACCACGATATTTGCGTCAATTACGAAACAATAACATCTATGTCAAAACGCTTCATTTACTCATTCTTCTATGTCGTTGCAATTTTGTTTTCTGCATGCAACGGTACAATTGACCCAAAGGAAGACCCCCGATTTGATGGGAACAGGAAAATGGCAAAATTGTTAGACAGTTTAAATCAAAACGCCGACCCAGATATCAATTATTACCTGAGTGGTAGACGCGCTGCGCGGATGTTAGAGAAAAAGCACAACTACACCAACGGGGTGGACATCATTCGATGGGAAGCCAAATACTGTTTTGAACTATTGAATGCAGGAAATACCGAAGAAGCAATAAAAACTCTCACGGCCATGATTAACAACTACCAGGAGGGTCCAGAGAAAGCATTAAAGGACCCTGAATTTAAGGTGGTTTTTGACTTACTCGCGGTTGCATATTTGAGAATGGGAGAAAACGACAATTGTGTTTCAAACCACAATTCAGCCAGTTGCATTCTTCCCTTAAAATCCAAGGCGTTTCATAAAAACACAAAAGGTTCACTCAGTGCCATTGAGTTATACAACCAAATACTGCGTATTTATCCAGACGATTTGCAAAGCAAATGGCTCATGAACATTGCTTATATGACATTGGGAAAATATCCCAACGAAGTACCAAAAAATTTTCTGATTCCCTTTGATGCACTGGATGAAAAAGTTGAGGGTTTTATCCCTTTCGAGAATTTGGCTGTAGATTTAGGTGTTGATGTAAATGGATTGGCGGGTGCTGCGATGACAGAGGATTTTAACAACGATGGCCACTTGGATATCTTTTGCTCTTCCTATGGATTGATCGACAATGTCAAATTATTCATGTCTGATGGAAAGGGTGGCTTCATTGACGAAACGGACAAAGCGATGTTGATGGGTATAACGGGGGGATTAAATGCCAAACAAGCCGATTTCAATAATGACGGCTACATGGATATTCTCATTTTACGCGGAGCTTGGCTTGACAAAGGAGGTGAATGGCCCAATAGTTTACTGAAAAACAATGGCGACGGGACCTTTAGTGACATAACAATAGATGCGGGAATGTTGAGTTTTTGTCCAACAGAAACAGCCTCTTGGGCAGACGTAAACAATGATGGGCTGCTTGATGTGTTTATCGCAAACGAAAACAATATCGACAATCAATACCCCTGTGAATTGTACTTAAACAATGGGAATGAGACTTTTACGAATGTAGCAAACGAATGGGGTCTGGCTGGCAACTTTGGCTATGCGAAGGCCGCCATTTGGTCTGATTTCAACAACGATGGTCTGCAGGATTTATTTATCTCATGTCTCAATTACGACAACAAACTTTTCATGAATCGAGGTAGGATTGGCAATTCAAAAAAATTCAAATTTGAAAATATTGCAGATAAAGCCGGTGTTTTGCTCCCAAAACAGAGCTTTCCAGCCATCGTCTTTGATTACAACAATGATGGCCTCGAGGATATTTTTTGCACGTCATTCCCAGCCGAAAAACTATCACACGTTGGAGAAGAGGCCGCACTTGAAATTCTTGGCAAACCGAGTACGGCAGAGAAATCAAGATTATTCAGGAACAATGGCAATGAAACATTTACAGATGTAAGTAAAGAAACCAATCTTTGGAAGCAAACTTTTGCGATGGGATTCAGTTTTGGCGACATCGATAACGACGGTTGGTTAGATATTTATGCCGGCACAGGGGCGTTTGAGTTTACCTCGTTGGTACCCAACAGAGTGTTTAAAAACATCGAAGGAAAGAGATTTGCAGAAATTACTCACTCCTCTGGCATGGCACATTTGCAAAAAGGTCACGGCATTGCATTCGGTGATTTGGACAACGATGGGGACCAAGATGTCTACACCACATTGGGTGGTGCAGTAGAAGGCGATAACGCGCACAATGCACTCTTTGCCAACCCCAATCACAGCAATCACTGGATCACATTGCAACTCATCGGTAAAAAAGGACCCCGAGATGCGCAAAATAGCAAAGTGAAAATCACGGTTTCTACAGCCTCTGGTCCAAAATCATATTATCACGTAATTGGTTCGGGTGGTTCATTTGGTGCCAATAGCATTCAACTGGAAGCAGGTTTGGGCAGTGCAACCAAAATTGAAAGTATTGAAATTTGTTGGTTTGGCAATCCCCGTAACAAGCAGGTGTACAAAAATGTTGCAATGGATCAAATCATTAGGTTGGTTGAAGGAAAAGTTGAAGTTGAAAAAACCGATTATAAAGCCACTCCCCTTCAAGGCAAAAATGGCGGGAAAAATTGCTGCAAATAATCGATTCGAATTTTCAGATAGACCAAACAAGGTCTTGTATATATCTTTGCGTCTGATTCAATCGAATCAACATCCGCAAAATATACCAAAACCATGAATTCACAGAACCCAAATTCGCATGCGATCATTCATGTGCTCTGTGATTTCAGTGTTGAATCCCCGGATTATACCGTAACTCAGGCGAGATTGGCCCGCTATTTTCCCGAGCACCGGGCAATTATCAGTCCACAGCCCTTTAAAAAAGGACATATCCTGGGTCAATCCGTTTTTTTACAGCTCGTTGTACCTGAATTTCCGCAAGGGAGCATTCATATTTGTCGTGTTGGTACCATGAGTAGAATGGCCCCTAGGTTTGTTTTGGCAGAATACGAGGGATCTTATTTTATTGCACCTGACAACGGTTTGTTACCCTTGTTTTTCAACAACGAAGAGATTGAATATTACAATATCAATCCCACGGGGATTCAAGTGACAGACGCGATGTCACAAGTCTATATTCCGGCTGTTCAAAGGTTATTGGGATCAAATATGACATTGCACGGGGTATTTGATATCAAAGAGATGATGGTTCGTTCCTCACCACCAACACCTACCCTTTCCAACAATGTAATGAACCTCACGGTACTGTACAATGATTACTACGGCAATGCCTACTTGAACATCAATCGAAAAACTTTTGAGGAAATTGGGCAAGGTAGATCCTTTCGACTTAGAATCAGCCATTCCATGGAAATCAAACAATTGAGTAACAGTTACAACGATGTAATGGAAGGCATGGAATTGTGTTTGTTCGGCTATGGAGACATCATGCAAGTGGCTGTAAATGCAGGTTCCGCCGTACAATATTTGAGTTTAACAGAAGGAAGAAATATATTACTTGAATTTGCCCCATGATTCATCGAATTGTAACAATGACTTTTAAAGAGGACGAAATCAATTCGTTTTTGGATGTTTTTGATGCATCTAGCGAAAAAATAAGAAATTTCCCGGGTTGTTTGGGTTTAACATTGCTACAAAACACCAAAAAACCCTTTCAATTGAGCACTTTTAGTATTTGGGAGAATGAAGATGCGTTAGAATCATACCGAAATTCAGACTTGTTTACATCAACATGGGCAAAAACCAAAATTCTCTTCGCCGAAAAACCCATTGCATTCTCAAATATTGCAATTCGAACCCAGAATTAATTGAGCCACTTACCGGGATTTAGAATCTGATTGGGGTCGAACGTGTTTTTTATGCCATGCATTAACTGAAAATGGGTCTCTCCAAAAACAATGGGTAGGTAATCTTTTTGTACAAGTCCGATACCGTGCTCACCAGAAATGGTACCGCCTACGTGTTTACAATATTCAAAGATTTCCACAATGGCTTTTGGTATTTCATGATTCCATTGATTTTCTGACAATGTATTTCTGAGAATATTGACATGCAAATTACCATCGCCGGCATGACCGTAACAAACGGATTGAAAGCCATATTTTGCGCCAATTTCTTTCACTTTTCGAAGCAGATTGGGCATTTCAGATCTCGGCACTACGGTATCTTCTTCTTTGTAAGGAGAGATTTGCTTTACCGCTTCCCCAATGGCTCGTCGTACTTTCCACCATTGTGCAGCAATATCCGCATTTGGAGATGGCAAGATTTCAATGGCTTGGAATTCTTCGAGAATTTCAAAAATGCCTTCGGCTTGTTCAAAGAGATCGTCTCCATCAAAGCCATCAAATGCAAAAAGCAAATACGCTTCCGCGTTAGTATGAATGGGAAAAGGGGTTTGAGTGGCTTGCATTGAAATTTCGATGCCCGACTTTTCCATCAGTTCAATGGCACAAGGCTTAAATTTCGACAACAACACTGCATTTACTGCCCGCGCGCAATCTTCTAATTGAGAAAACGCAGCTAGCAATAATAATTCCTGCGTTGGCTTAGGAATCAACTTCAGAACCGCTTTGGTAATAATCCCTAACATGCCCTCGCTTCCTACCATTAGATGAGTGAGTGAAAAACCGGTTGAATTTTTTAGCGTATTGGCCCCTGTCCAAATAATCTCGCCGTTGGGTAAAACAACTTCCAAATTCAAAACATAGTCTCGTGTAATTCCGTACTTCACAGCCCGCGGACCACCCGCGCCATGGGCCAAATTTCCTCCAATCGTACAACTTCCTTGAGATGCGGGATCAGGTGGATAATAGAGACCGTGTTTCTCAACTTCTTCTTTAATTGTGGCATTTACTACCCCTGACTCTACCGTAACCGTCAAATTTCTTGTATCAATATCTATGATTTTATTTAATCTTTTTGTACTCAACACCAATCCATTTTTCACTGGCAAACAAGCCCCAGACAACCCTGTTCCTGCGCCACGCGTATACACGGGAAAACTGTTTTGATTACAAATCTTGATCAAAGCAGCAATTTCATCGGCTGACCTCGGAAAACAGACAACGGCAGGAGGAAAAAACAAATCTTCCGTGTAATCCGATCCATAAGCCGTCATATCATCGATGTTAGATATCAACTCAAGTTCCGGAACGGCCTTGCTAATTTCAAATATGATGTCTTGGATGGGCTTCATTTTTACCAAACCTTTGATTGTAATGGACGTTAGCAATGCAAGATAAAATGTTAGCCTGAATAATACGAACTTTGTGCATTACAATATCACAACTCATCACAAACAATCACATGTCACAACGAAAAATACTCACCGGAATCGCAATTTTCATTGCTACTTATATGATCGCGGCTTTGGGTTGGTGGACCTATTCCCTGATAAAATACAGCAAGACAGAGT
>CAZZKP010000017.1:0-21009 GCA_964654675.1 uncultured Bifidobacterium sp.
AATCCGAGTATTTGGTATCGAACATGGCAAACCCATCGTGGTGCTTGGTGGTGAAAACCATATATTTCATCCCTGCGGCGCGGGCCGCGGAGGCCCATTTCTCCGGATTGAAATTCACGGGATTGAATGTATTCTGCAACCCCTCATACGCCTTTTTGTACTCAAAATAATTTTGGGCATACGGCCCGCGCCGCTCACACCATCCCTCGTCTTCCGGACAGATACTCCAACTCTCCACAATCCCCCATTGTGAGTAAGGTCCCCAATGCATCAACAACCCAAACTTCATATCACCCCAGGCCGCCAATTTTTGCTGCACCAATGTATCACTAGGCGGATAATACTTCTGTAGATGTTGCTCTTGGGCCAAAACAGCGCTGCTCATCGAACAGAAAAAAAGTAGACTCCCAAGTGCAATACCCTTCCGTTTCACAACCTGATTCCATGTACCAATATTTTGATTTTTCACCATTTTCAATTTTTCTCTAATGAAAGGCCCGGGCCTAATGAAACCCTCCCGCGCCCTGATACAAACTCAGTGGGCCATTTAACTTCAACTTCAAAACCGTGACGTCCGAATCCAATGCATCAAAGGGCACATCCATAAAAACGGTACCCGGCACAGAACTCCATGAAATTTTGCCCACCACTTTTGGCTTGATCACAAAATCCGTCCCCAACACCTGAACCGATTCGATTTGATTTCTCAAACCCTTCACCATCACCGAACAACTCATGCCTGAACCCCCATCGATTTCAATGGCATCCTCCCCCGACTTTCCCAACACCTCATTGATCGCATCCTCCAGTTCTTCCGCCTCGATGTATTTGTCATCCCTCGACATTCCCTGCACTTGCGTAATAAACAAATACAGGATCGTGGAATCCTTGCTCATTGTACTTGGCCCATAAAAATGGCCTAAAGGCAAACCCGCTTTGCTGCCGTATATGGCTTCGGCATGCTTGCTCGTCCAACGACCCAAATCTTTTAGCAATCGGATTTGTTCCCAAGGAATTGTACCATCTGCCTTGGGCCCAATATCCAACAACAGATTCCCACCCATCCCCAAACACTCCGAAAAAATGCGAATCACCTCATTCGATGTCTTCATCATCGTATCGTTGGGACGCCAACCCCAATTGTCGTTGCTCGTCATACACAGTTCCCATTGCGGCGAATATGTCTTTCCATCCAATCCAACCCACGTCGGTTTGGTGATTGGCATATTCTGTTCCGGCGTTGCGTAGTCCCCATAGCCCTGTAATCGGCCATTCATAATCGCATTGGGGTTGGCAGCCAATATTTCCTGCCTGATTTTTGGGGCATTCCACTCATCGTTGCTATGCTCCCAGTCGCCATCAAACCAAAACAAATCCGGATGAAACTGCGCACTCAACTCACCAATCTGACCATGCATAAATTGCAAAAATCGCTGCCATCGGATCGGGTCTTCTGTCAATTTATATCGACCTTGATCATTGAAAAAACCTGGGTAATCGTTGTGGGACCAATCCAAGAGTGAATAATAAGCGCCAAACTTGAGACCTTGTTCGCGTAAAGCGGAAGCAAAAGGAGCAATCACATCGCGTTTTGCAGGAGATTGGGCAACCACGCTTAAAGGCAACTTTGCATTCCACAAAGCCGGTTTTTGCACTTTTAACGGCTCTTTTGAACTCAAACTCCAAGGCGTATTCGGGGTGATTTGCTTGGTATCCCATAAGGCAACACCATCGTGATGCTGGGTGGTAATCACGGCGTACTGAGCACCGCTCTCTTTGATCAACGATGCCCAAGCTCTGGGGTCGTACTTTTCTGCGCCGAAGCCCTTTAGCTGCGACATATAAAATGGATAGGAAGTATTTCGACTATGAAAACTCCAACTTTCCGATGTTCCTTCCACCGCATAAATGCCCCAATGAATGAAAATTCCCAATTTGGCATCGGCAAACCACTGCATCTTTGGAGCGATACTATCCCCCACGATTCCATCAGCCGCGTTTCTTTCAGTAGCACTTCTATCGGCGGCGTTTCCCACAATAGACAATCTTCCGACAGATTGTTTATTGATGCGAGATCCTTTTGCCATCAAACTGACACCACCAAAAAAACCCTGCACCAACCCTATCAAACCCACCAAAAAAACCCTCGAATGCCGTATACTTTTCATATTTTGCAGGCAATTTAACACGGAAATAGGACATGCGAAAAGTTTTGGTCTCAGGATGTTTTGATATGATGCACAGCGGACACATCGCTTTTTTAAGAACTGCGGCCAATTTTGGTCGGGTTTATGCATGCATTGGCAGCGATGAAACCGTATTTTCACTCAAAGGTCGTTACCCAATCATCAACCAATCAGAGCGCGCTTATTGCCTCAATGCCCTCAACGTGGTTTTTGAAGCCCGCGTAAGTCGAGGATCCGGACACTTGGATTTTCTGCCCGAATTGCTGGAAATTGGGCCAGATGTTTTTGTTGTAAATGCCGATGGCGATTCTCCCGATAAGCGGGCACTCATGGCCCAACACAAAATCGAATACATCGTTTTGGATCGGATCCCCGCTGAAAATTTGCCTCCGAGGAGCACAACGGCGTTGCGAACCATCTGCGACATACCCTTTCGACTGGATTTGGCAGGAGGATGGCTAGACCAACCCTTTGTCAATTGTTTGACTGGCGGATCGGTGATTACCATTTCTGTTGAACCCACAATGGCTTTCAATGATCGCAGTGGGATGTCGTCTAGCACCCGCAAAGCCGCCATAGAACTCTGGAAAACGCAAATCCCGGATGGGAATCGTGCGTTGTTGGCAAAGACACTATTTTGTTATGAGAATCCCCCCGGCACCAAGGACATTGCGGGGTCACAGGATGCGATTGGATTGGTTTATCCCGGTCTAAATCGCATAGTGTATGGAGAGTTGGGGAGTTATTGGCCGAATCAAATTGAGACTGTTTTAGATGAAGATATTTTGGCGTTCCTTGAATCTCGATTGTGGTTGATGCCTTTGGGAGAGCGGGAGGCGGGCTATTCGGTTTTGGAAAACACGCGGGTGGACCGTTCAGCGGCGGCGGCCTTGGCCGCCGCCGCTGAAGACCTTTTTCTCGCAGCGACAAACAAAGACGCCCGTGCATTGGGAAAAGCCATGACAGCCTCATTTGAAGCCCAAATCGAAATGTTCCCAAACATGACCTCCATTGGCATTCAAAACACCATCCAACAGTGTTACCAAGAATCGCCATCGATCCTCGGACACAAACTCTCGGGTGCCGGCGGCGGGGGTTACCTCGTCCTATTCTCCGAACTGCCTATCCCCAATGCATTACAAATAAAAATTCGTCGAGCCCAAAACTAAGCCCCTTTTCTCAACCCAAAACCCTTCGCGCTCATGCCAAAATTGACAAACAGAAAACTGCACTTTCCAACCCTTTCCATCATTTTATTATAACGCGATGCGATATATCTATTCCCTCTTTTTCCTTTGGGCCATAGCCCACAACCTTAACCCTCTGCTCATTCCCATTCTGAAAAAAGTGTGCGCGCTATCAGACCTACAATCAGCACTGGTGGATTCCGCTTTTTATATCGGCTACTTCATTATGGCCCTCCCCGCCGGAGCCTATATCAAACGATATGGCTACAACAAGGCAATCAGCCTAGGGTTGATGCTATTCGGTGTGGGCGCATTAATGGTTGGGGGCTTTGGTGCCCAACAACAATTCTCGGCAGCGCTCACCGGTTTATTTACAATGGCCGCTGGACTAACCTTCCTCGAAACCGCAGCCAACCCAATGGTGACGCTGTTGGGAAAACCCGAATCAGCAACAACCCGTTTGAATCTCGCACAATCGTTCAATGGCCTAGGCGCCGTGATATCCGTGTTTGTGGGTGGGATGATTCTATTTCCAAATCCAACCCCTGATGCCGCATCAAATAGCGTTGCAATAACACAAGAAGAAATCGCTAATGCACTCTCGATACAAGCGGATAAACTCCTCAATCCCTATTTATTCATCGCGATGATTACCGTAGCACTCGGCAGAGCTTTTTGGCGCGGTTGGATCAAATTGCCCGAAATCCCTATCACATCTTCTGCAAAATCTTCAGTCAACCCATCCTCAACCAAAGAGAGCCATTTTCTCAACCCAACTGAAGCCTACCTCCAACCCAACCTAACTTTGATACAACAAATTCGCAGTTTGCTCGCCACGCCCCATTACAATCTTGGTTTACTCGCCCAATTTTGCTACGTCGGTGCGCAAGTCGGCGTGGGCAGTTTCTTCATTCGATACGCTACAACCCATAGCCATATCCAAGAATCCGTGGCAGCCACAGCATTGTCGATGGGATTATTACTTTTCATGACGGGCAGATTTCTAGGGACCTTTTTGATGCGATTCATTGCGGCAGCCAAACTCCTTTTCATTTATGCAAGCATCTGTATTGTCTTATGCTTGATTGTTTCACTGAATGCCGGCGCCGCCGGCATGTGGATACTCATTCTGTTGCAATTTTTCATGAGTATCATGTTCCCAAGCATCTTTAGCTTGTCCTTGGGGCAACTCAAACAATCCCCACCCATGGCGTCTTCTTTGCTGATAATGAGCATCGTTGGCGGGGCAATCTTCCCCCTGTGTATGGGCTTTTTATCCGATCAATCGAGCATCCAATACGCCTACCTCGTCCCTGCCCTTTGCTTTGTCGCCGTTGCAATTTTCGCAAAAAGAATTTCAGCCTTGGCAAGTTTCGCATCATCATAACCAATACAAATCAAACCGCCCAATACAATGAAGCAATTTGCACTCGCCCTAGACCTAAAAAACGACCCCCATTTGATTGCCGAATACGAGGCGCATCATCGAGCCGTTTGGCCTGAAATCGTAGAAAGCCTCAAGGCGTCAGGCATTTTGGAATGCAGTATTTATCGCATTGAAAACAGACTCACCATGGTATTGATTACAAAGGACGAATTTGATTTCAACCAAAAAGCCATCGCCGACAAAGCCAACCCAAAAGTTCAGGAATGGGAATCGTTCATGTGGAAATACCAAGAGGCACTACCCACCGCCAAACCTGGAGAAAAATGGGCATTGATGAAAGAGATTTTTTCACTTTCTGTGGATGAATAACATTTACCAATCATGGCATTTACGCTGGATTCAAAAGAATTGAATACTCATTTGGTCTATCGATAAAACGCTTTGATAGAATTGAATCCCAACATTTGTGTTTTGCAGATTAGTTCCGGTACATTTGATTATATGAAAAACAAAATATGGATCACATTATTCTGCCTTGGCATGGGTTCGATGCTTCAACACTGTACTGTGATAAGACCGGGTCAAATTGGATTAAAACAGTCCATGGGTAAATTAAACCAAAAGTCGTTCACCGAAGGTGCACATTTTTTTAATCCTTTTATTACCAAATTCATCCGGATGAATGTGCGCACCGTGGAAATTTACGAAACTCTTCCCTTGCCAACAAAAGATGGATTGAATGTCAATGCACAAATCACTCTACTGTATCACGTTGATCCGCAATCTGTATCCGCAGTTTATCGTCAGTTTGGAACCAATTATGAGAATGTAATTGTACAAAGTAACTTTCTCGCCACAGCCCGAGAGGTGAGTTCTAGGTATTACGCCAAAGAGCTGTATGCAATTGAAAGAGAAAAAGTGGAAAAAGTTGTCGCTGAAGAACTCAGAAATCACATTTCAGACAAAGGCTTCGTTGTTGATGCTGTGCTTTTAAAAGACATTTTATTGCCTACCTCCATGGTCTCTGCAATTCAGGAAAAAGTGAATGCCGAACAAGCTGCATTACAAATGGAATATGTCATCGCAAAACAAAAAATGGAAGCCGAACGTCGCAGAATTGAGGCCATGGGTATTTATCGTGCCCAAAGGATCATCGACAGTTCTCTTACTACGCGTTTGTTGCAATACAACAACATTGAAGTAATGAAAGGACTTGTTAATTCACCCAATGCCAAAGTAATCATTACAAATGGTCAATTGCCAAATGTTATGGTTGACCCTTCGAAATGATTTCCCCAATCATTCACTCCCTACTAAATTGGGGTAACTGAGAAAACATCCTATCAACAACATTAAAACGCAAACCCCATTCAGCCTCATTTTTTCGTTAACTTAGCCATGTGAAACACAAAAAAGAAAATCTCACATTTGGTCAACGGGCGGCAGATCAAATAGCGCGTTTTGGAGGAAGTTGGACCTTTATCATTTCCTTTTTTTTGGTACTGACGATTTGGATCGCTTTTAATGTCTATGCACTCCACAACAAAGGCTTCGATCCCTATCCATTTATCCTACTTAATTTGATACTCAGCTGCCTGGCTTCCATCCAAGCACCCATCATCATGATGAGCCAAAATCGACAAGAAGAAAAGGACAGAGAACGCGCCGAATGGGATTTAAAAATCAATGAAAAGGCCGAAGCGGAAATACGTGAAATTTCCAAAAAACTCACAATCCTCATGACGCAACACCAGGGCCTTGCAGATAAAATCGACAATCTAGTGAAAAATCAAAGGCCAACGGATTAAGCGAAAAAACCATTTCTTTGGAAAAATCAAGGCGTTCTTTTACATTTGATTCACCCAACCTTATGAAAACCAAATCGATACCTTATCACGCTTTACTTACATTGGCAATTTTGCTATTTTCGAGTTGCGAAAAGAAAGATGAAAGCGCCCCAGAAATCGGCTTAGTTGCTCCCCTGAATGGCGATACAATTTCCCTGGCCACAGACAGCGTGCGAATCGAATTTGACGTAAAAGACAACGACGAAATTCATATGGCCACAGTAGATGTTACACAGTCAGGCGTCAAAGTTTTCTCCAATTGCTGTGATGTGGATGCTCCGAAAAATCACTTTTCATATGCTTTTAAACCCAGCGGTATCAGCGAAATTACGCCCCTGAATTTATCAATCAATGCTTCAGATCATGCAGGAAATCAAAGCAACAAAAACATCACATTTTATGTGAAGCCCTAATCCATCTGCTGATCTAATATATAAATCATTGCAGCCACCGCGGCCGCGCCCAAATGCAACTCTCTTTTATTGACATTTTCAAACACGTCCGTTTCGGCGTGATGCACGTCAAAATAGCGCTGAGAATCTGGAATAAAACTCACAAATGCCGTATTCGGATTCACTTTCTTTAATGGTCCGATGTCTGCCCCGCCACCCCCTTTTTCTATGGTGCCGATGCCATAATCGTCGAGTAATTTTTGATACATTTTCACTGCAGGCATGATTGCAGAGTCAACGCCAAAGCCTCTTGGCACAAAACCACCCCGGTCACTTTCTAATGCAGCGATGTGATTTTCGCCTCTCTCTGCAGCCAACCGAGCATATTCCGTTCCACCGCGCAACCCGTTTTCTTCATTGATCCAAAAAACGCATCGCAAAGTATGACGTGGGGTATAGCCCAAAGCCTTGAGCAATCGAAGCGCTTCAAAAGCATGCATGCATCCCGCACCATCGTCGTGGGCCCCTTCACCCTCATCCCAACTATCAAAATGACCGCCAAAGTCGATGATTTTTTTCGGAAACTGAGCGCCCAGCGTACTGGCTATTACATTGGCACTCAATCGATCGGGCAATGTCCTACAATTGAGTTCGATTTCCACCCGATGACTTGGATCTTTCAGACCCATCTCAGACAGCAAATCCGCTACCGCCGTCGCCACGGCCACCATAGGAATTTTTGTCACCGAGTCCTCGTAATGCGTTACACCCGTATGCGGATGCAAATCACAACGATTGCTCATACTCCTCACCAAAACGGCCAAGGCACCAAATTTTGCGCAAGGAACGGCCCCATTGACGCGCTGACTCACGCAACCGCCATAGGCTTGAAAAGTGTTCAGCAATGTCTGATCAAATGCCCGATTTAACAAAACGATTTTACCGCGTAACCTCCCCGCTTTTCCCAAACTATCCAATTCTCGATTGGAATTGACAGTAACAACTTGACCAACCACTTTTCCGGCCACAGATCCTCCCAGCGCGCATGCATTTAAGGAATAAAATTTCTGAGGCTTGGGATTGGCTTCTACAAACGCCTCACAATTGTAATCCTCGACAGACCTACCCAATTTCAGTCGATTTGTTAGAACTTTTGAGTACAACTTTACCGATTCGATTTCACCCCTTTCCCATCGAGGCACCATCACGGGCTGGGTAAACACAGTGTCAAATTGATACGATTTCAACATGGAAACAGCCCAAATAATCCCTCTTTCGGCATTGTCTGATCCACTCAATCTTGAACCAACACCCTTACACAATTCGCCCAAACGCTTGTAGGCATGACCGTCAGTAAGCGCCAGGTCGAACAAGGCTTTAAACATAACACTGTCCTCCTTAGAAAAGCGCTGAATTGTATTCGGCAACGGTGCGGTTAACTGCATGCCATCTTTGGGCTGAACCCCATTGGCCAAGAAAATATTCCGTGGTGAATTTAATTGATTGTACGCCCGCATGCGCTCCACAATTTCGGCCGGTTGTGCAGAAAGCAACATACATTCTGCACTGCTCCAGAGAAAAAACAATGCTACATTTAACCCTATCCTTTTCATTGCGTCCAAATTACTCAAAAACTTCCATTTACCTTTGAGAAGAAATGAATAAAAACGACAAAATCCCACCTATGAACCAAACACCTGAACACACATGTATCAGAATGGGCGCCACCCCATGGAAGCGGTTGTTGCTCCTGTGTCTGTCTTGTTTTTTTCTTCGATTTGCACTCGCACAAACATCGTATTTCCCTCCACTCACCGGCACATGGGAAACCATTTCACCTAGCACTTTGGGGTGGTGTAATGAGAACATCGACAGCCTTTACCAGTATTTGAATCAAAAAAACACAAAGGCATTTATTGTCTTAAAGGACGGAAAGATTGTCCTCGAAAAATACTTCGGAAATTTCACCCAAGACAGCCTTTGGTATTGGGCATCGGCAGGCAAAACACTCACCGCATTTAGCATGGGATTGGCACAGCAAGACGGTTACCTAAAGATTCAAGAATCCAGCAATAAATATTTGGGGAAAGGCTGGAGTTCACTCACTACGAGCCAAGAAGACAGTGTTACAATTCGACATCATTTGACGATGACAACGGGGCTCAACGACGCGGGTGCTGACCCAGATTGCACACTTCCATATTGCCTCACCTTCAAAGCAAGCGCAGGCACACGATGGGCTTATCACAACGCCCCTTACACCCTGCTGGACAAGGTAATAGAAAGCGCAACAGGCGGCAATTTGAATGTGTACATTACGAAAAAATTCACGACGAAAATTGGCATGAAAGGGCTATTCGTGAAGTCTGGCTATTTGAATGTTTATTTTTCGACTGCGCGGTCTATGGCAAGATTTGGAATTCTATTGCTCAACAAAGGCGTATGGGACGGCACCGTGATTCTTAGCGATACCCAATATTTTAGACAACAAATCAATTCAAGTCAAAATATCAATCCGAGCTACGGCTATTTAACCTGGCTCAATGGGAAATCATCGTTTATGGCCCCCGGATCCCAAATCAAATTTAACGGCAGTTTGAATCCCGATGCACCCAATGATATGTTCTGTGCTTGGGGAAAAAATGGTCAATATATCAATGTCGTTCCAAGTCAGAAACTCATTTTAATTCGGATGGGCAACGCACCCGGTGGCAGCGGCTCCTCGTCGATGGCCGTTGGATTCAACAATGAAATTTGGCAGTATGTAAATCGTTTGCCCTGCACCAGTCGCATCGAAAATTTGGAAAATTCAGGAATGGCAATTTTTCCAAATCCCACCCAATCAGGTTCTCTTTTGAAAATTCAAATCCATGAATCCCAATTCTCACAACCAGAAATTCTCTGGAGAATTAGCCTTACAGACCCTTTAGGTAGAGAAATCAAAGCGATAGACACAAACAACCCCAATCACTTTCCGATTCCCGAAAACCTCAACTCGGGTGTGTACCAATTGCGAATTTCAAACAATCTGCAATTTCACAGATCCGAAAGGCTGATGATTTTCAATTGATGGAAATGGGTTGATACTTTACCTCGCCCAAACCATCTTCCGTTGACTGTTTTAGCTCGGAGAAATACACATCAAGACACAAATCCAAATCATGCTGAATGGAGAACTGCAATGCCACCGCGCGCAGCCTTTTCTCAATATCCTTTCGGTGGCCATGTAGCACCTTTAATTGAAATTCCAAGGCGTTGGCGGTGCGTTGTATGACGCGAAAATCCGCAATGTCAACTCCGGCTTTCAACATCCAATCTCTCACATTCTCAGGAAACAACTGTATCACCTTCTTAGAAGATGTCAAAAACTTAAGACATTCTTGTTTCTTGGTCCCTTTTTTCATGGCGAAAGTGCGCGCAGCAATTCAATCACGCAATGAAAAGCAAACAGTTCTTTGAAAAAAACGGAAAATCGCAACTGACTCATGAATATTTTGCGATAATCCGTAACACGACATTCAAGACAGGGCTACACCTCCATCAAACGAAATCAAGCCAAAGCCCAATTTCCGGCAAGAAAAAAAATGAAACATGAACATGCAAGTCCATGTTAATTGGAGATTATCGGCTCAAAATAAAATTTATAAGAGATTACCAATCAAAGTAGTGCAATTTTTTTCACATTTTTTTGAATACCCATTTTTTTTATTAAGATTTGAAAAAACCCATAAACCCATGAAGAGAATCCTATCTATTTTAGTTTCTATTTTTCTCACTACATCTGCTTTTACTCAGATGGTAGCGCTGGATTTTGACGGCGTGAACGACCAAGTCGTTGTCACGGGAAATTCCATTCTATGCCCCACGAAAATCACCTTGGAAACATGGATGTATGCGAAAAACTTCAATTCAAGTCCTTGCGCTGACTGTGCCCCCATCATATGGCATCAAGGCAAAGGATATCGATTTGGGACAGGAAATACAGGTGGCGTCAACATTCAACTCTTTGATGGTAGCTCCACCATTACCCTAACCAGTGGTGCAACCCTCTCAAAAAACGCATGGCATCACCTCGCAATGACATATGACAGTTCAATGATCAGAATTTATATTGATGGCGCACTCACCGACTCATTGGCGAAGACTTTTACCCTGAGTTACTCCTCAAAAGGTGCCGATGTTTGGATTGTTGACCCAGCCACGGGATACGGTGGAACACTGGAAGAAACCCGCATTTGGAACTATGCTAGAAGTTTCAAAGAAATTCGAGAAGGCATGGTAAAATCTTACAAAAGCGGAACCAAAGGATTGATGCTTCAACTGAGTTACGACGAAGGCGTTCCTTATAAAAACAACACGAGCATTACAACACTCAAGGATGGTTCAGGCAACAGCAACAAAAGCACTTTGGCAAGCTTTAAATTGCAAGACTCCACCTCAAATTTTGTCTTGGGCAGATCATACTGCGATACCATTGCTTACGCAAAAATCAAACTGTCCAAATGCTCTAAATACGTTTTACCTTCAAAGAAAAGGACGGTTACCAAATCAGGAATCTATCAAGACACCATCAAATCATGGAGGGGCTGTGACTCCGTCATGACCATCAACCTAACCATAAATCAACCCACGAGTTCCGGCACAAAAGTTACAGCTTGTGACTCATTTGTAAACCCAATCAATGGCGCAGTTTACCGGAAATCTGGCACCTACAAGGTCACCATTTTCAACAAAGCCGGATGCGATAGTTCGATTGCCTATTTCGTCACAATCGGGTACAAAGACACAAATTTTATTTATTACGATGCGTGCGTCCAAGCAAAATTAACCAACGGCACCACCGTCACTAAAAGTGGAACCTACGTAGACAAATTTCAAACCTACCTCGGCTGCGATAGTTTTGATTTCCATGTGGTCACCATCAGACAGCCAAGCACAGCAAAAAGAACACTCAAATTGTGCAAGTTCATCATATGCCCAACCAACAGCAGCAAGGTATTTAAAAAACCGGGCGTTTATTATGACACAATCAAAAATGTCGCGGGCTGCGATAGCGCCATCGAATACACAGTAAATTCTGCATCAACCTACGGAACCTTAAATGCAACAGCATGCAACAGTTTTAAGAGTCCATCCGGCAAATACACATATACAACTTCAGGAACCTATTACGATACATTGTTCAGCCAAAACAAGGCAGGCTGCGACAGTTTTATCACAATCAATTTGAAGATGTCTACTGCAACAAAAATATCATTATCCCCTGTTGCTTGCCGAAGTTACAAGGTACCCTCGGGTGTTCAAGTAATAACAAGCAGTAAAACGGTCAAAGACTATATCAAAGGATACAAAGGCTGTGATAGCATCGAATACACAATAAACGTTACGATAAACAACGCCAATGTGGGCACCACCCGAAGTGTGAACACCTTGTCCGCTACAACAACCAATGCATCCGCCACCTTCCAATGGTTGGATTGTAACAACAGCATGGCCAAAATTGCAGGTGCAACAAACAAGGATTTCACACCCTCGCAAGATGGAAAATATGCAATCTCCGTCACCGAAAACAGTTGCACCGACACCTCTGCTTGCATCAATTTCGCAGTGAATGGTTTGAATGAAATTCCAATCCACCTGTTAAAATTAACGCCCAACCCGAGCAATGGAGCATTCGTCTTGAATTCCTTAACCCCGCTGCACGATGTTCATATCACACTCATCAACATCCATGGCCAAATGGGTCAATCTTGGTTGATCCCTGAACTCAAAGTACAAGACTTTCATGTTCAAGTATCCGCAGGTGTTTGGTATGTGAAAATCACTGCCAAAGAAGGTCAACAAGTGCTGCCGCTGGTTTTTGAATAATTCGCAGAACTCTCCCTATCGCCCCGATAGCTCCACACATCATTTCGTGTCGCGTTATCAGGGCGATTTCTTATTTTTGTAACGAAATGAGCCACAGCTGATTTCCATTTGTATCTACTGCCAACCCTATGAAACTGCATCCATTTAAAAGCAACATTCGTCTTGGGTTGGTTTGCCTACTTTTCATTTTATCCCTTTCGTTATTCGGACAATCGCCATGTAAATCATACAAAAATGGATGGCCCACCACAAAAAAGTCGTTCGAAATCGTCAGTATTCTGGTTGATGCCTGCGACGGTTCCAACGAAGGTCAGAACGAAATGGTGCGATTAATCACCGGCCCCAATCCCTTGTCAATTTCCAATTTTTCTGTCCCTACATATATCACCGGACGGGTAAATTGGAACAGCAGCAGCAACCCTTGGCGCGGACTTACAAATTGGACCACTACAACCAAAGCCAAAATCACCTATCTCAACAAATCCATTGCCAACGCCGGGAATTGTGGTTTATTGATCCCCCTAAACAGCACCGACAAAGTCCCAGCCAACGCGCAATTATTGATCATCACAAGCGAATCTTGGAACGAATTGGCACAGAGCTTTGATGGACTCAACGACACCCTCTATGTCGCCGTGCAGAAATCCGGAAATACCGCCGGTCACTTCGCCAATTTCGGTACCGCAGCAACGCGAACCTTTATCCTAAGAAACGGAACCAACGCCGATACCGTAATCTATCACATTGATTCGCTAAGGAAACAAAACGGCACGTTGGGGGCAGAAGATGGTGCCACCGTAAATTTCACTTTTAACGGATTTGCCACCTACACCAATTATGGTTGCAAAATTCCGGTGGATCCAAGTTCGATTGATGCCGGAACCGTAAGCGTTAGTGGATGCGCCACATCCGCCATTCAACTCAACGGAAAAGTCATCAATTACCCCTGCTTTAAATGGTTGGCCGCGAATCCAGGATCTGGAACTTTCTCCGATACGTTGAGTGCAAGCTCCAAATTTTATCCCAACACTACGGGAAAAATCACTTTGTATCTGAAGGGATTTAAACCCTGCGGCGGATCAGCCATAGACAGCGTAACCTTTACCCTCGGCTCATCTACCAAAGCCAACTTCGATGTCGATAGTTCACAAGCGCCCCTGTTTTGCTTTACCGACAAAAGCAACAACGCCAGCCAACTCAAATGGGCCTTCAACAGCAAAAACGATATCAAAAAAACATCGCCAAAAACCTTCAGCGCAGACACCACCTACACCAAAGGCAACGCTTGCAAGGATTATTTCACACTGGGTAGCCGATATGTTTGCTTGATCGCGACCCACCCCAACGATCCAAAATGTAACGATACCCTATGCAAACCGATTGTCATTGACCTAGATGCAGGGACCGCAAAAAACAAAATTTGCGCGCCAGACACATTTGCCCTCAGAGCAAAAATCCGGGGCATCCGCGGATTTTATTGGGCAGTGAGTGATCCATCGAAAGGAAAAATTACGCGGATCGACACAACTGTAACGATCGGACAAGTCTTCAGCAATGCCCCCTCAGGACGATGGGTGATTTATCTCATCGCCAATAGCAAACACCCCCAACTACGCGATTCCATTGTGATGGATATCACCGCGAAGGCCAAGGCCAATTTCAAGGTGGATTCCAGCCATGTACCCGAATTTTGCTTCACCAATTTGAGCACCAACGCAATGCGATATCAATGGTCGTGGTACGGCAAGCAAAAGGGATTTCTCAAAACCGACACAACAGGCAACCTTCAAGGTTTTTGTAGAAATTATAGCGGACCGGGCATCGACTGGGCTTGCCTAATCGCCGAAACCGACATGCCTCGATGCAACGATACCTTCTGCGTAAAAATCAATCACGATTTCTTTATTTATCTCGCCAATGTCTTTACTCCTGGCAGCCAAGATGGATTCAACGATGAATTTCGTATCCCCTCCGCAGGACTCAAAACATTTGATTTATCTATCATGAATCGATGGGGGGAGCTCGTTTTTCAGACCAACAAACCCAATACCAACTGGAATGGTCGCGTGAACAACAATGGACCCGAATGTCCGGAAGGCACCTACTTTTATCAGCTCAATTATCAATTCCCGGCCATGCCAAAGAAGAGTGTTTCGGGTTGTATTGAATTGATACGCTAATACGCATTATTGATTATTCACAAATCACTCAATTTTAGACAATTAACCATTGTTTAGTCCTATAACAAGGGCTGAGTTATTAACATTATTTAACCCATTTTTATCATTTTGTGGAAAAAAACTATTGATCTTAGTGAAATCTATTGATTTTCACTAATCTATTGACTTAATTGTACTTGCTAATCTATAAATATATGAAAAAAATTTATCAAACACTACTTGATTTTCCAGGAATGGTGAATCAAAAAATCATGAATGCAGAATTAAATTCTGCGGTTTCCAATTTTGACTCTCAGGGTGGGATAAGATCCTATACCGCGTCAATTTACCAACTCATCTCGTTGTTAGTTCTTTTGTCGATGGAGGTATCCGTGATCATGGGGGCAATCGACTTCATGGGGTCAGAAGCCACAGGTTTAGCGAAAGCTGGCAGTATTTTAACCACCGTGTTAATGATGTACTCGGCTTTCCCAATTTCACACATCATTCGTTCTCGCGGCGAAAGCCTAGGAAACTCACACAATGGAATGGTGGGCTTTATGTTTAAAGATTTTGTTACAACCAATTTGTTGATGCTGGGAGAAATTGCAGCAGTAAGCGGATTCATCTGCGCTACTTGCTTCGGGTTGTCTTTTCTATTTGATAACAATCTATATTGTGCTTGCTTGAGCGCATCGATGCTTGACGTAGTTTCATGGGTCACTACTTTGCCCATGGATGGGTTGAACGCGCTTTTGTCAGCATTGCGTTTAGACTTTTTAAGTGGTGTGATTGCAAACGTTACATCCTTCCGTTTGGACGATGCCGGCAACTTTAACGGAGATATGCTTTGGAACCGACATGATTTATTGATGGTTGGAGGTGCATATATCAACGTAATGTTGGGATTGGCTGTGGTATATGTAAATCTTGCTATTTACAACTACGTATATGGATTGGTTGATTCATTGAGCAAGTGGTTGCAAAGCCCAACCCTTCCAGTTTCCATGAAAAATAAATAACCCAACCAATAACAGGCAAATCGCTTGGCATGGGTTTTCGGACTATAAAAAAAGAGGGGCGGCTGAACAGCCGCCCCTCTTTTTTTTACCTAAAAATTTTTCCCGAATTCCAAAAAGTCAAAACCCCAATCATTCCGCTTCTTTACCTTTTTTGTGGATTTCTTTTGCTGCACTCACATATAAAAATCAGACCCAAATCTTTGTATCTTGATTGGCTATGTCTGACAATTTTCTTAACAATCCAAGCCAAACCCAATCGGAGAGCCAAAACAAACTCCTAGAAACGTTAGAGTCCATTTGCGACATCATCCTGGCAACACCCATCAAAAATTTTGCCTTGCCTCAACTCACGCCCCTTGTTGAATTCAGCAAACAAATTAACCTAAATGTCTTGGAAACGGCGATCTTGGCGTTGGTAAATTCGGCCGACCCCGACTATGACGAAGTCACAGAGAAATTCCTAATCAAAACCCTACGCCACTTCATCAACAACAAAAGAAGTCCGATACAACAAGCGATCCACAATCTTGTAGAAAGCAAAATCCTGATGAGGGAAAGAGATAGCAGCACAGACATTTATATCCATCCCAGATTCAAGAAGGCTCTGAGCTCTGGTGACCTCAATACACTCCAAGCCCTGCAACCCAAAGGCATAGTACCCTTTTTGAGAAACTTCATCGATCAGGTATTGTCAACAAGACATTATCATCCCTTTGGCATCATGACATCACCCTTTGAATCCGACCCCATGGCGATGCTAAACATACAACAAAATGAGAACCTCGCATGCATCAAATACCTCAAAAAACACATCGAAAACACCGCCTGCCCAAACATCGCAATATTGCTTTATTTAGCGACATTGGCAAAACGAGTCGTTGTAGATGAATCCATCAGCCTCAACGATTTCTTCCATCTCCTCGAACGTCCGCATTGGGAGGTAAAAGCCTTCAAAAAAGCCCAAATTCTGAGTGAAAATTGGCATCCCTTGCAAATGGGATATTTCGAAATTGTGGGAAAAGACCTCCTCGATGATGACATTGAAATCGCTGTAACCGAAGAAGGCATACAAGCATTACTGCCAGAACTCAGTGCGGACATTTTGGAAAGCCTACTCGAAGCCAAACAAATTACCGTACCCCACCGAGATCCCGCGAAAATTGCCCCCATCAAATTGTTGTTTGATCAGCCCACACAACTGCAACTCAAGCCCATCCAACGCATGCTTCAGCCGCAAATTCGAGCCAAAATCAATCAAACCTTTCAAACCCAAAACAAAGGCATTTCCATCCTTCTGTACGGATATCCCGGCACAGGGAAAACCGAATTCTGCTTGCAACTCGCCAAAGACCACAACCTGCCCATCATGGAGGTCAATGTGGCCCAAATCCAAAACAAATGGGTTGGAGAATCCGAGAAAAACGCAAGAAATGTTTTCAAACAATATCGAAAACTTCGGAAACAATCGCAGCGCGAATGCATTCTGCTTTTCAATGAGGCCGATGCGCTATTCAGCAAACGGATCGACGTAAGTAGTAGTGTAGACGCCATGAACAATGCACTGAAGAACATCTTCTTGGAAGAAATGGAAAACTTGGAGGGGATTATTTTGGCCACAACCAACCTCACCGGCAACCTCGATGCTGCCTTCGAACGACGTTTCCTATACAAAGTAGGTTTCGCAAAACCCAATACGGAAACTTGTGCCCTCGTTTGGAAAAATTACTTCAACCGATTACCCATGGAACAAGCGATGCAACTGGCCAAGCGATTTGATTTTTCACCCGGAGAAATTTGTAATGTCAGGCGCAAATACGACATCGAAAAAATCCTAGGAAACCCTCAAAAGCAATACGACCTCATTTGCGAAATCGGCGAAAACGAAAAAATCCAGGACCAACCGCTGAGGACAAAAAAAGCGATGGGCTTCGGCTAATCAAAGGCAACTCATGAAGGGTTGGCCCAAAAGACAACTCAAAAATCATTTGAAAATCACTTTTTTACGATAAATTGCGGAACATCGCCTTGCCAATGAACCCATACCTCTATCCCAACAATTCCTTTTGTGCCGGCTCAATGGAGCACATAATCGCAGTGGGAATCCTCGTCGTTATCGCCTCTTTCACCACGCGTTGGGCGCTAAAATCACCGCTGACTTTGCAAACCAAAATCACCCGTGGATTTGCATGGGCGTTGGTAGGAAACCTTTTGATTTGGCAATTTGTAAAAGCCTATGTGGGCTACCTACCTACATCAGACCCGCATTACGTAAAATACAATTGGGGCGAAGACCTACCGCTCAACCCATGCAACTGGCTCGCCTTTGCCGCCTTGGCTTATAGCTATAAACCCAAAGCATGGGTGTGGTATATGTTGTATTTCTTTGTTTGGGTCTTCACCTTCAATGCCGTAATCACCCCTGCCTTGTTCGAAGGATTTCCCCATTACAATTTCTGCAAATTTTGGATTGCCCACACCGGATTGGTCATGTTTGTGATTCACCTGCTTCGCATCGGAGCGCCAGAAATCAAAGTGAAAAACGTATTTCAAGCCTATGGCTATCTTCAGATTTTTACCCTCGTCTGCATCGGCGTAAACTATCTCGTGGGTCCCCAAGCCAACTACTTCTTTCTGAGCCACAAACCCCTCACCGCTTCAATTTTGGACATTTTGATGCCCTGGCCAGGCTATATCATTCAAGGTGACATCATCGCATTGGGCCTCTTCTTCCTCGCTTGGACTCCCTATGCCATCAATCGAAAACTAAATACCCGTCAATAAAAGTAAAAAAAGTAGACCATCATCATGATTCGGCGGTGCCCATCAAACCTCAAAATGCGGCGACCAGAACCATCATACATATCATTTGCTATGATTTGAGCTACTTGCCTTCCAGAACCATCGTAAAGATAATCACCACTGACACGCCCAATCTGTCTACCCGATCCATCGTAAAAATAATCTCCGTTTACTCGACCCATTTGCCTACCAGAAGCATCATAGATATAGCCTCCATCTAACTTCCCTAACGACTTACCGGTAGATTGATAAAAATTGTTCCCATCCACTTTGGCAGTTGATCTACCAGAAGTATCGAAAATATATTGCGCCTGTGCGAAACTGGCAAAAAATGTAATAAGTACAAATAATAATCTCGTTTTCATTCCATTAAATTTTACCGAAGTTATTTGATTTATTCATATTTTACAATCTAATCTCTTCATTTGATGAATTGCATTAAAAATCAGAGAAATATCCTCACTTTGACAAAAAAATTTCGGCAAGAAGTTGGAATTGAACTGTCAATATTGTTTTTTGCACAACAACTCAATTTATGAATCAACACAACCACACCCGCGCATTTGCTACCTTAGTAAGCGTTTTCTTTTTCTGGGGCTTTGTAGCGGCCAGCAACGACATTCTCATCCCGGTTTTCAAAGACAAATTGCATTTAGAACAGTGGCAAAGTCAGATGATTTCCTTCGTATTTTACGTCGCTTATACCCTCGGGTCTCTCGGTTACATGTTGATTTCCTTTTTGATGAAAAAAGACCTTTTGGGTAGCATCGGCTATGGAAAAGGCATCTCTTTGGGCTTGGTAATCAGCGCGATAGGCAGTTTGATGTTTATCCCCGCGGCAGACACCGCGTCTTTCCCTATGCTACTGAGTGGATTGATTGTAGTTGGACTCGGATTTTCCTTACAACAGACGGCAGCAAACCCCTTGGCCATTGCTTTGGGAAGTCGTGAAACCGGTTCACAGCGACTGAGTATGGCCGGCGGCGTCAACAATTTCGGAACCACCATCGGCCCGCTATTGGTCACCTTCGCAATTTTTGGTGCGATGGGCACTGAATCCGGCGCTGAATTGGATGTATCTGCAGTAAAAATCCCTTACCTCGTGTTAGGCGGCCTGTTTTTGATTTTCGCGATGGTATTTTATCAATTAAAAGCGGAAGTAGAAGCACCCGGCGAAAGCGCGGCCGATGAAATCAACGACGGGAAAAGTGTCCTGAGTTACAAACAAGTTTGGATGGGTATGATCGCCATTTTTCTGTATGTGGGCGTGGAAGTAAGCACCGCGGGAAACCTCAGCGAATACCTAAAAACCAACCTCAACATCGCCACGCGCGACGCTGCGCCATTCATCTCCTTATTTTGGGCCAGTTTGATGATAGGTCGATGGACCAGCTCTGCCGGTTCCTTCAATGTGAGCGAAACGATGAAAAAAGTACTTCGCTTTTTATTGCCCCTGGCCGCGTTTGGCGTCTATTTGGCCGTGAACACAAAAGCCGGATACGACGTATCAAAATTCTATCCCTACATCGGGATGATCGTCATCCTGGTGATTGTCGATTATTTGAGCAAAGGAAATCCAGCAAGACAACTACTCATCTACAGCCTCTGTGGCATCACCGCCCTTGTCATCGGCATATTTAGTGGCGGCATGACCGCTGCGATGGCATTTGTTAGCGTAGGCCTATTCTGCTCCACACTTTGGCCTTGCATTTTCACCTTGGCGATCACAGGACTCGGAAGCAAGATGTCTAAGGGTTCCAACTTCCTCATTATGATGATCATGGGCGGTGGATTTATAAGTGTATTTCAAGGCAAATTGGCATCTCCAGATTTGCTCGGCATTTTGAACAGCTATTGGGTGGGTGTGATGTGCTTTGCCTACTTGGCATACTACGCAATTTCAATGACAAACCACTTCAAGAAACAGGGAATTGAAATCGGCCCAGCGGCGGGCGGACATTAATTTTTGAATCTCTTTGGGGAAATCCTGAATTTTTCCTATTTTTGCAGCCCGTTAGGCAGAAAACTCTTCGGATTTTGAAGCCCTACATGTTGGTATCGTAGCTCAGTTGGTAGGAGGTGTTGCAGCGTTTTGATCCGACGGCGGACTTTCCCGAGACGACGCGCGTGGAGAACTGCGCGGGCACGCATCCGTTTGTGCT
>CAZZKP010000018.1:0-20704 GCA_964654675.1 uncultured Bifidobacterium sp.
CCCTCGGCAAAAATTTCTGATCACGTAATCATTGATCCTTTTGTCACCATTCACGCCGATGTAGAAATTGGTGAAGGTACCCATGTCATGTCGGGTGCCACCATTTTCAAAGGAACAAGGATAGGTAAAAGTTGTAGAATCTTCCCTGGTGCATCCATCGGTGCGATTCCCCAAGATTTGAAGTTTGATGGCGAAGAAACCCTCACAGTGATTGGGAACAATACCACAATCCGAGAATATGTAACAATCAACAAAGGAACCAAGGCTTCTGGTGTTACAAAGGTAGGAAACAACGTTTTATTGATGGCCTATGTACACTTGGCTCACGATGTTGTAATTGAAGATTACTGTATTTTAGCAAATAGCGTTCAGGTGGCTGGACATGTCACAGTTGGCGAATGGGCGATACTTGGCGGTGCGGCATTGGTGCATCAATTTGTAAAAATCGGACGTCATGCCATGATTAGCGGTGGCTCTTTGGTGAGGAAGGATGTGCCCCCATATACAAAGGCTGCGCGTGAACCTCTGAGTTATGAAGGTGTCAACAGTGTTGGCCTAAGAAGAAGAGAATTCTCAACCGAGAAAATTGCCGAAATTCAAGACATTTATCGCACCTTGTTTGTTAAGGGTTACAATACGGCAAAATCAATAAAAATCATTGAAACAGAATTCTCTCCTACCACCGAAAGAGACGAGATATTACAATTCATCAAGGAATCTGATCGTGGTATCATGAAAGGATACATCGCAAAATAACGATGAAAATTATTTTTCAAGATTGTGGCAAAAACTACCATCGTACATGGTTGTTTCGGCATTTGAATCTTGAATTGGATTTGGGCAGCAGCCAGCCACTTAGATTGGCAATTTTGGGTGGAAACGGCAGTGGCAAATCCACCCTCACATTGATGATCTCAGGGCAGACCAATCCTACAGAAGGAACAATCGAATGGACAGATATTCACGGCAATTCTATCTCATCTTCCCATTGGTATAAGCACCTAGCTCTGGCATCTCCAGCCTTAGAATTGCCAGAAGAATTTACTTTGCAAGAATGGTTTGATTTTCACCAAAGTGTGAAAGGATTTGCGCAAGGCGTAACCCTAGACGTCTTGATTTCCCTTTGTGGCTTCTCCAATCAGACAAAATCCAAGGCACTACTGACTTTTTCCAGCGGAATGAAACAAAGAGTGAAGTTATGTATGGCATTGATGGGGAGCGAGTCCTTGGTGATTCTCGACGAACCTCTGACAAACTTAGATATCAACGGAAATCAACTGTACGAGACCCTTCTGAAGAATTATTTAGGCAACCGCGCTCTAATTGTCGCTTCCAATCGTGATGATGAATGGAAGGCCTTTTGCAATCAGACTTTCAATGTTACAGAGATCAGTGCTGCACAATCAGTTTGATTGAGGCGTTCTGTCCTTCCAAATTGGTGATTTTCACAAAATACACCCCATTGCTTAAATCTTGTATCGGAATTCCAACGGCTTGTTCTCCAGAACCTAGATGGGTATTGTATTGCAATTGAGATTGGAGATTATACAATTCAATTTTCCAATCCGATGATGCGGCGCCTTTGGTGCGACTCAGTACAACGATATTGGAACCGGGATTTGGAAACAAATTGGCAGAAATCGACTCGAGAGTCGTTACTTTGGATGGTAACTTTTTGGTATTTAACGAACTCGCCCATCCTAATCCACCTCTACCCAATCCGAAAACCATCTCTTGCAGCGAATCACCCGTCAATTCGGCAAAGGCAGGAACAACGCGTGAACCCATTTTTGGCATTGTTGAGTCTGTCACGGTATATTGAAAAAACCAGCTGCTGTCAGCGAGCAATGAATCTGTATAGGGATGTCCTTCAATTCTATACAACCGCGTATATCCATAGGCCGTACCGACAAGAAATTCTTTTTTACCATCTCCATTTAAGTCAGTCACTCTCGGCACGGCATAACCAAAGGCTTTCCAATCACCGGGGGTAACATCTTCTCTCCATTCATTGCCTCTCGCACCCCAGGCATTTCTCGTTTTGAGTGTATAGTTATTGTAGGTTTTGCTTGCAGCTTCGAACAATGAAACCCTACCGTTGTAATACCCTACCAATAAATCCATGTTTCCATCGGCATTGTAGTCATAAAGAAATGGGGCCGCATTTGTTTCTCCCAATTCTAAAGAAACTCTCAATAAATCTCGGGTTTTATAAACCCATTTCACGGGTTTGTTAACCCCTGCAATATTTTCATACAAGGCAATTCTGCCATTGATCAAACCAATAATTAAATCTAAGTCACCATCACTGTCTATATCGCCTACACTTGGAATCATGTGTTGATACGACAAATTGGGAGAATCAGAAAATTTCATAAAATCGCGATCCTTAATGGTAAACACTGGGCTTTTGGCGTTCCCCGTATTCTCAAATAATGCGATTCGATCTCTCACTCCTTTGGTCAATTCAAAGTCACCATTGTTTGCAACCAACAAATCTTGATCGCCATCGGCATCTATGTCAACAAAAACTGGCGCTGTCCTCGCCCCTAAATCCAAGGTTTTGTCTGCAAACAGTGTTGATTTTTCATATTGAAAGTTGGGCTTATTGCTCTGACCAGCATTTTTATAATACCAAACTTGGTTTGTTTCTTTCACATCGGTAAAGTTGTTTGGGGCAATGACCAAATCCTGAACTCCATCGCCACTTATATCAACCAAATAACCCGCGGGAAACATTATTTTGTTTGCGGCCACAGTATTTCGGGGAAAAATGGTGTCGTAAGCAACCATTGTGTCGTAATACGTTTTTGCTTGGGCTTTTCCATTCTTCAAATAGGTGAATCTCGGAAACCCAATATTGGAAATCATCAATTCCTTATCTCCATCTGCGTCTGCATCGTACATCAAACAAGTTGCACCTCCCGTATGTCTTGGCTTTAATTTGTCTTTGTACGGACATTCACCCAGTAAAATCGAATTGTCGAATCCCTCATTGAAATAACCAAAACAAACATCCATAATCTGAAATTCAAATGTGTCTTTCGACCATTTTTTCTCAGCGCGAACGTCTTTGAATAATCTGTAAGTATAATTCCCTTGGTCATAGGATAAAATATCCAAGTCACCATCCCCATCAATATCAGAAATCTCTGGCATGTCGAACTTCGAAAAACTCAAAGGATTATACAAATTGAAGAAAGTAGAATCAAACTGATTTCTGTAATACCAAGGGCCAATACCATTGAATTTCAACTTATTGGACCCCGGGGTTGTTTGATTGATATAAATCAGCAAATTACTGCTTTCAGACAAGGTAAAAATATCCCATTTCCCGTCGCTATTGATATCTGCGGTTTTGTAATAATACAGACCTTTCGGAAGTGAAGCCTCATATTCTGGCGCATATTTAAATACGTCATTCTGCAATCGAACAAATGGCATCACCTTGGAGTCGTATCGGTCAAATACGATGATATCCAACAACTTATCCCCATTCAAATCCATATGCTGGAATTGGGGAGAATTGAAACCACCCCAAAATGGACTTTCGATTTGATTGGATCCATCAAAAATCTTTATTTCATTTAGATTACTGCGATAATTCAATTGAGCATCGACCACATTCCATGAAAAAAATAGAAAAATACTTAGTAATATTTTACGCATAGGGTTTGATTTGTGAATATAGTACAGACAAACCCTATATCCAATCTGTTGTCTGAAATTCACTCATTGAATGCAAAATTCCAATAAGTGGCTCTGATAAATTGGCCAGCGGATTTTTTGGGGATTTATTGTTTGCATTCCCAGATTGAATTGAATTAGGTTTGAATCATGGAATGGTCGGACTTCATCGATATCGTATATCCCACATTTATTGAATCAAATTATCAGTTGTGCACGGATTCGAGGGCTCTCAAACCGGGGGATGTTTTTTTATGTCTCAAAGGCGACAGATTTGATGGAAACCAATTTGCAGCGCAAGCATTAGAACAGGGTGCTCGCCTCGTAATTGTGGATAGTGAAGTCTTAAAAAACGACAACCGATTTTTCTATGTTGAAAACACCCTCATCGCCTTGCAACAGTTGGCCAAACACCATTTTGCCCAAATGCCATGCAAGAAAATCATCGTGGGAGGTAGCAATGGAAAAACAACGACGAAAGAAGTCGGTAAGACCGTATTACATGCCGCTGGAACAACCCTTGCGACACCGGGAAATTGGAACAACCACATAGGAGTCCCGCTCACACTATTGAGCATAACCCCATCGCATGAATATGCCATCATTGAACTAGGCACCAATCACCCCGGCGAAATGAAAGTTCTCTGCGATTTGATCTCACCCGACGCAGGTATTATTACCAACATCGGCAAGGAACATTTGGAAGGATTTGGGGATATCGAATCGGTGGCCAAAGAAGAGAGTGAAGTATATCTCAGCTTGATTTCGAGCCATGGCCTGGCTATTGTTAACATCGATGATTCCTGGTTGAATTCCATGAAGAAGCGACTAGACAAGCAATTAACCATCAGCACCTTAGATAAAGAAGCCAATTTCTATGTAGAAATTCACGAGGAAATGCCTTTGCTCATATTTGATTTCTACCACAATCAAGTCAATGTAGGTTCATTTTCGTCGTCATTAAGTGGGCGATACAATGCGTACAATTTACTTTTCGGCACCGCATTGGGTGTTTTTTATGGCCTTGATGCGCATCAATCTATGTCGATGGCGTGTGAATATGTGCCTACAAACAACCGAAGCGAATGGCGAACGATCAGCGGAATTCAGATTTTCCTTGACGCGTATAATGCAAATCCCAGCTCAATGACGTTTGCCATACAGTCTTTTGCCACATTGAAGGGCAATAAACAGCTATTCTTAGGCGATATGCTTGAACTGGGCGATCACAGCCAAACCGAGCACAAGGCGTTGCTTGATCTCTGTGCATCATTGGGAATTCAAGAAAACACTTTTATCGTTGGCGAGGAATTCTGCCGCGCCTGCCCCAATCATCCCTATCGCTTTCAAACGATCGATAGCTTACTCGCTTGGTTAGATACGCATCCGATCGAAACAGAATTTGCTTTTATTAAGGGAAGTCGCGGAATCAAAATGGAAAGGGTGCTCGAGCATTTTCAATCCAAATAAAAAAGGAGGAAATTTCTTTCCTCCTCAGTAAATAATTTCTTTGGGATTCACTTAGAATCCGTAGGTATTATACAACGACACGGCGCCGGTGGCGATCATATTCAACAAGGCCAACGGAATCATAGATTTCCAGCCCAATCGCATCAACTGATCGTATCTGAAACGAGGCAATGTCCAACGAATCCACATAAACAAGAATACAAAGAAGAATATTTTACCAAACATCACTGCAACTTGTGCCAATCCCAACCATGTAGGATCTGTAATCAAATGCATACCAGGGAAATTGTACCCTCCAAAGTAAACACAAGCCATTACAGCACTAGAAATAAACATGTTGATGTATTCTGCAAATAAATAGAAGCCCAATTTCATAGAAGAGTATTCTACATGATACCCCCCAATCAATTCAGTTTCACATTCTGCCAAATCAAAGGGCGCACGGTTACATTCCGCCAGAGCACATGTAAGGAAAAGTAGAAATCCCAGAGGCTGATACCAAACATTCCAATTGAGTCCTTGCTGTTGTTCAACCATCTCTTTCAGACTCAATGTTCCGCTCATCATAACAACAGCAATTAAAGCCAAGCCCATACTGAGTTCATAGCTAATCATTTGCGCACTTGCACGAATCGCACCATACAATGAGTATTTGTTGTTCGAAGCCCATCCACCGATCATGATACCATAAACACCAATGCTCACGATACCCATGATATACAAAATACCAATGTTAACATCGGCCACTTGTAGTTGAACTGTTCTACCGAAAACCGGCAATGAAGTACCCCATGGAATAACGGCACTGGTAATGGTAGCTACAATCATCGCGATGCCAGGACCCAAGATAAAGAGCCATTTTTCGGCATTTTTCGGGATGATTTCCTCCTTGAACAACAATTTCCCCCCATCGGCAAAGGGCTGAAAAATGCCAAAAGGACCTACCCTATTTGGACCCAAGCGATCCTGGAAAAAAGCGGCAATTTTGCGTTCTCCGAAAGTAAAGTATAACGCCATCACCAATGTAATCATCAAGATGACTACAATGAGGATGAGTTTTTCTAAGAATAATGCACTGTCCATATCCGTCTTATGCTTTGTTTAATAATGGTGTATGCGCCGGGGCTTCTACCTCGTAATGGTTGGCCGAAATCACGGAATTTCGATCAATGTGACGAGGGCCTTCGATGTTCCAATCTCCTTTGTCTTTCTTTTCGAAACGACATTCGTTGCAAATAAACTCTTTGACTTCGCCATATTGGTCTTTACGCGCTGTCACACGGGCCACTTCATCGCCAATCATCCAAACGACAGCTTTGCCTGAACAACATTTGCATTCTCTATGAGCATCCATGGGTTTGGTATACCAAACACGAGACCGGAATCTAAATGTTTTATCTGTCAATGCGCCCACTGGACAAACATCAATTACGTTGCCAATGAATTCATTTTTTAGATTTTTTTCGATAAAAGTTCCGATTTCTGCAGCATCACCCCGTTTCAGCACTCCGTGCTCACGCTTATCCGTCAATTGGTTGGCCGTATACACACAACGATAACACAGGATACAACGGGTCATATGCAACTTTATATACTCACCAATATCTACCTTATCAAAGGTACGACGTTCAAATTCATAACGAGAAGAACTCTTCCCATGTTCGTAAGCCAAATCCTGCAAGTGACATTCACCGGCCTGATCGCATACAGGACAGTCCAGTGGGTGATTGATCAAAAGCATTTCAACAACGCCTGCGCGTGCATCTTTTACTTTTTCGCTGCTCTTGTTCTTCACTTCCATACCATCCATGATCGGGGTTGAACAACTCGCAACCAATTTGGGCATGGGGCGAGGATCTTTTTCGGAGCCTTTGCTTACCTCAACGAGACAAGTGCGACATTTCCCACCACTCCCTTGCAAGCTACTGTAGTAGCACATGGCTGGAGGAACGACATCACCACCAATCAAACGCGCTGCATTCAAGATGGTGGTTCCTGGATCCACTTCCACTTCTACACCATCGATGGTTACTTTGAATTTTGGGTTAGTTTCTGACATAATTATGCGTTAACTGGCTCAAATTTTTTCTCGGTTACTAAACCGTAATTTTTCGTTACACAAAGTTTGGGTTCTTTTACGTGCCATTCAAATTCCTCTCTGAAATGTCGGATCGCAGCCGCAACTGGCCAAGCAGCCGCATCGCCCAAAGGACAAATCGTATTTCCTTCTATTTTTCTTTGAATATCCCAGAGTAAATCAATGTCTTCCATTTTGCCATGGCCGTATTCTAGTCGATGCAAAACTTTTTCCATCCAGCCCGTTCCTTCTCTACAGGGGCTGCATTGTCCGCAACTTTCATGGTGATAAAAACGTGAGAAATTCCATGTATTTCGAACGATACATTGGTCTTCATCGTAAACGATAAAACCGCCCGAACCCAACATACTGCCCGTAGCGAAACCGCCATCGGACAAACTTTCATACGACATTAAACGGTCTTCACCGGCGGCCGTTTTGCAAACCAAATAGTGAGGCAAAATAGGAACTGAAGATCCTCCTGGCACACAGGCTTTGAGTTTTTTTCCATTTTTCATTCCACCGCAATAGGTATCGGAATAAATAAACTCTTCCACGGTGATACCCATATTAATTTCGTATACACCCGGTTTATTGATATTTCCTGAGGCGCTAATCAATTTGGTGCCTGTGCTTCTCCCAACACCGAACTGAGCATAAGCATCGCCTCCTTCATTGACGATGGGAACAACGGCAGCAATCGTTTCTACATTGTTCACTACTGTAGGGCGACCCCACAAACCTTTTACCGCTGGGAATGGTGGCTTAATACGAGGATTGCCTCGCTTGCCTTCCAAACTTTCAATCAATGCGGTTTCTTCACCACAGATATAAGCACCCGCTCCGGTTGTAACAGCCAAATCCAAATCAAATCCGCTTCCTTTGATATTCTTACCCAACCATCCATTTGCGTAGGCTTCAGCGATGGCTTTTTCCAATATTTGAAGGACATACATGTATTCACCGCGGATATAAATGTAAGATTGATTGCAACCCAAAGCGTAGGACGACAATATCATTCCTTCTATCAATAGGTGAGGGATTTTCTCCATCAAATAGCGATCCTTGAATGTACCCGGTTCGCTTTCGTCTGCGTTGCACAAAAAATGCCTGGGAACGCCTTCCGGTTTTGCAATAAAACTCCACTTCATTCCCGTTGGGAATCCTGCACCGCCTCGACCTCTGAGTCCAGATTTTTTTACTTCCTCTACAATATCATCGGGCGACATGGATTTTAGGGCTTTTTCAACCGCCTTATATCCACCTTGTTTGCGATATACGTCGTGGGTATGAATCCCTTCCACCCCGATATGCTCTAATAATAGTTTGCGATCCATAATTATAGGCCCAAATAATTGGCTTTAGGGTTATTACGATAGTGTTCGATTAATTCGTCGACCTTGGCTTCGGTTAAATGCTCGTGAAACTTCTCACCCGCCTGCAACATTGGCGCATATCCGCATGCACCGAGACACTCTACAGTTTTGAGGGTAAACAGTCCATCCGCAGTGGTTTCACCGTCTTTGATACCCAGTTTATTTTCTATGTAGGAAACAATTTTTTCCGCGCCTTCAATCATACAAGGACCTGTCCTACAAACTTCCAATTTCACCTTACCCACAGGAACTGTATCATACATCGAATAGAAGGTCGCCACTTCATACACCTCTATGGGCAAAATATGCAGCAAACGGGCTACATAATCCATCACGGGTTCTGACAAATGACCAAAATGGGCTTGTGCGATATGCAAAACGCTCAACAAAGCACTCTTTTGCATTCCTTCCGGAAATTTCGCAATTTGTCGCCCCACTTCCTGCAACAAATCTTCTGGTAATTGAATATTCTCTTGACTCACAACGATAAGATTAAGCGTCTAACTCCCCAGCGATTACGTTCATACTACTCATGGTTAAAATCGCATCGCTGAGTACCGAATCCACAATCATTTCTGGATAAGCTTGATAATAGATAAAACAAGGTCTGCGGAAATGCAGACGATAGGGTGTTCGTCCGCCATCACTCACCAAATAATAACCCAACTCCCCATTGGCCCCTTCTACGGAGTGATACACTTCCCCGGCAGGAATGGTCGTTTCACCCATCACGATTTTAAAGTGATAAATGAGCGATTCCATACTGCGATATACTTCCTCTTTCGGAGGCAAATAGAATTCAGGCACGTTGGCATGAAAATCCCCCGCAGGCATTTTATCCAAGTCCTGACGAATGATACTTAAGCTCTGTCGAATTTCTTCCTGACGCACTACGAAACGATCATAGGTATCACCATCTTTTCCAATAGGGATACTAAAATCAAAATCTTGGTAGCTTGAATACGGATTCATAACACGTACATCATAATCCAATCCCGCCGCTCTCAAATTGGGTCCCGAAAAACTATATTCAACTGCTCTTTCCGCTGTGATCGGTCCGGCACCAATGACACGATCCATAAAAATGCGGTTGCGCGTAAGTAGGCGATCAAACTCTTCAAAGTTGACAGGGAACTCTTTCAAAAATGCCTGTAATTTGGCATGAAAAATATCATTGAAATCGCGTTCAAAGCCCCCTATTCTACCCAAATTGGTGGTTAATCGGGCTCCACAAATCTCTTCATACAGTTCATAGATTTTCTCACGTTCTTGGAACATGTAAGTAAATCCTGTCAGAGCACCCGTATCTACTCCAATCACAGAATTACAAACCAAGTGATCGGCGATACGAGCCAATTCCATAACAATCACGCGCATGTAATCCACCCTCTTTGGCACTTCGATTCCAGCCAGTTTTTCCACTGTCATATGCCATCCGATGTTATTGATTGGGGATGAGCAATAGTTTAATCGATCAGTGATGGGTGTGATTTGGTTGTAAGGTCTACGTTCGGCCAATTTCTCAAAGGCTCTGTGGATATAACCAATGGTTGGCTCAGCACTCAAAATACGCTCGCCATCCACTTTCAAAATATTCTGAAAAATCCCGTGGGTGGCTGGGTGCGTTGGTCCAAGATTTAAGGTTGCAATATCACCATCAATGGTCTCCGTTGAGATCATTTGACCCGTGTTTTTAATAATTAACTCGCTCATCGTCCGAAGAATGTATCGTTTTTATCGGTTCTGGTCTCATCTTCCAGCGCGTATTGTTTTCGCAAGGGATGGTAATCCATATCGTCCATATTCAAAATTCTGCGCAAGTCTGGGTGACCTACGAAGTTTATGCCATAAAAATCAAACGTTTCGCGCTCCATCCAATTGGCCCCAACAAAATGAACCGTTAAGGTAGGAATATTAATATCTGATTCAGCCAAGGCGACTCTCAAACGAACGCGTTGATTTTGCATTAAGTTATGTAAGTGATAAATCACTTCAAACTCTGCCCCTACTCTGTCTGGGTAATGCGCCGCGCAGATATCTGTGAGGTAGATGAAACCCTGCTTGTTTTTTAATCCATCAACCAAATCAATCAATTGATTTGCATTGATTTTTACATTCAACATGTTGTACTGATCTACGATACAATCGGCCGAGTTGTCCGTTTGTTCATTGATATAAGCCGTTAAAATCTCTGGATTCATGATTTATTTATTTGGCTTGTTCAATGTTATAACTTTCCAACATTTTGGCATATTCATCGGTATCTCTCCTGCGAAGACTCTCGTTTTTCGCCAATTCTTGAATCTTCATCAATCCTTCGATGATTTGTTCAGGACGCGGCGGACAGCCTGGCACGTATACATCCACTGGAATCACCTTATCAATTCCCTGTAACACGCTGTAGGTATCAAAAATACCCCCTGAACAGGCGCAAGCACCCACTGACAATACCCATTTGGGTTCTGCCATTTGATCATAAACTTGTTTCAGTACCGGAGCCATCTTTTTTGATATTGTTCCCATTACCATCAACAGATCTGTTTGCCTGGGTGTAAAGGCCAAACGCTCGGAACCAAATCTCGCCAAATCATAGTTTGCCCCCATTGTTGCCATAAATTCGATACCACAACATGAGGTGGCAAAAGGCAAAGGCCAAATTGAATTGGCACGGGCTAGCCCTATGACTTTATCTAACGACGTAGCAAAGAAACCTTGTCCTTCAACGCCTTCGGGTGATTCAACAACTTTTACCATACTTTATTATTTTTCCCATTCAAGGGCACCTCGTTTCCAAACATAAATAAAACCCATCAAGAAGAAGCCCACAAAGGCCACAACCGCCCCAAATCCGGTCCAACCCATTTCTTTAAAGTTGACCGCGTATGGATAAAAGAAAATTACCTCTACATCGAACAGCACAAACAGAATGGCAGATAAAAAGTACTTTACAGAAACGGGAAATCTTGCATTCCCTTGGTTTTCAATACCACACTCAAAATTGTCTTCTCGCTTGGCAGTTTTTCTATTGGGGCCCAACAAATGGGAAACGCCCAAAGTAAGCACTACAAATCCCACGGCGACACCAATTTGTATCAAGATGGGCAAGTAATCGTTTGGTGTATTCATCTATTTGCAAATCTAATAAATCACTTTGAGCCTTGGGTATTTTCTTGAATTAAAAATGCGATTTTTTAAGAACTTTTTGTCCATTTGGGAATTTACCTGCCCAATCCTATTTTTGTTCCAACAAGAATATGATGAAAAATTACATTAAAACGACCTCAACCATTGTAGCGGGTGCTATACTGGTTGTTTTGAATCTTAGCAATGCCAATGGACCAGGAGGTGATAGAACTGGAGCGCCAGGGTCCTCAGGTACATGCTCTTCATGTCATGGTGGAACGGCAAATTTGGGCGGTGACATTGCATTAACCATTGTTGACAAAACGACCGCATCAACCGCAACAGAGTATACTCCCGGCAAAACATACACCATCGGAATCAAAATGGGTGGAACATCTATCAAAAAAGGATTTCAAGCCACTGTAATCAATAGCAGCAATGCCGGCGTTGGAACGATGGGTGGAAATTCTACAGGAACTCGAATTTACACAAGTGGAAATCGCAGTATTTGCGGACACAACACACCGGGTGTGGGAGTTTGGTATTTTGACTGGACTGCCCCAGCGACTTCAGCAGGCACGGTAACCATTTACGCTGCCGGTGTTGTTTCAAATTCTAACGGGAGCGACAATGGCGATCAAACGGTAAAAACATCGATTAATTTCCCAGCTGCGGCTGCTTCAAACAGCAACTCATTGAGCAATGCGGCCAATTTTTCAATCTATCCAAACCCCGCTTCAAAAGAACTAAAATTCTCAACGGAAGTGAGCAAAGTGACAATTATGTCACAGAATGGAAAGGTTGTTTTCACCGGTACTCAAATAGACCACGTAAACATCGAAAATCTATCAAACGGATTATATTTCGTGAATGCCATCGGAGAAAATCAAACGGCAATTTGCAAGCAATTCATCAAGCAATAAACCCAAATTACTACTTTTTTAATGCATTCAACGCCCGGTGGAATCGCTGGGCGTTTTTGTTGTGTTCTTCTAAGCTCGTTGCGAAATCATGCTGCGGCGATAAATCAGATTTTGCGCAGAAATAGAGGTAAGGATATTGGGCTCCAAATAAGCAAGAATCGATGGCATTTAAACTCGGTATACAAAGTGCTCCAATGGGCAATCCAGAGTGTAAATAGGTATTATAGGGAGATTCGATTTTTGTATCCCGATTCAATACCCTACCCGCTCTACCTCTGGCGAAGACAACGGTTGGGTCCGCCTGAAGGAGCATGCCGATTTTCAATCGATTTTTATACGTAGCCGCAATCTTGCCATACTCCGGAATATGGTTACTCTCTTTGGTTACGATGGATGCCAATTTCACTATTTCAACGGGTGTAAGCCCCAATTTACTCGCAGCCAACATGCGTTCTTTCGTCCAATAGTCATGAGCCTCTTTCACCAACCGGTCTAGAACTTGAATGGGCGATGCTGTCCTTTTGAACATATAAGAATTGGGTATGGCGATGACTTGCCAATTGTATGAATCCATTCCCTTCTTTTTGAGCCAAGTTTGCTCATTCCAACGTTTGTGATTGCTAGGATCCATGAGTTCTTCACCCAAGTCAGTTGGGGACCAATCAAATTGCTTAGACAATTGCTTCAGGAATTGGTTGTAATCCCAATGACTCAGAATTGTCACCATTTTCTGCTCGCGCTGATAACGAACGAGAAGTTTTATCAAACTCCAAATGCTTGTTTTGGGGCGAATCACCAAGGTAGAAGTACCGGCAACATCCAATTTCAACCCCCTCCAACTTGCAATTTTGGCGAAAGACAATGGGGTCGATAAACCCGTTTTTTCCTTCACCATCTCATCGAATTTGTCAATTGAAATTGGCGTTTCATACGTCAATGCAACATTGTTGTGATTCGTTGAATACCAATTCGGCAACAAATACCATTTCAAACCCACTGTGAGAGCAAAAATCACAATCAATGTCCATACCCATTTCTTTCCCATAAAGTTACAAAATTGCATTTTTTTCGTTGTATTACGCACTTTTATCGCGGTAAATCCTCGCGTTCCGCCGGAAAATCCATTAGGTTTGTATTGTGAAAATATTGTTGATCGGCTACGGAAAAATGGGTCAAATCATTGAAAGATTGGCTCTAGAGCGAGGCCATGAAATCGCGGGAAAATACGATTCTCAAAACCCCTATTCTGTCAATACTCATATTCAGGCAGATGTCGCCATTGAATTCAGCTCCCCCGAACTAGCTGTAAACCATATCAATAGTTGCTTTTTGAATCAAATACCTGTCGTTGTTGGAACCACGGGATGGTACAGCGATTTTGATCAAATAAAACAAAATTGCACCAAACACAATGGCGCCTTATTTGCGGCCACCAATTTTAGCTTGGGTGTAAATTTGTTTTTTGAAATGGGTAAACAGCTCACAAAAATCATGGATCGATACAATTACGAGTGTAACATCCATGAAATCCATCACACCGAAAAGAAAGATGCGCCCAGCGGAACAGCCATTACTTTGGCAGAAAATGTAATTCAGGTTTCATCAAAAATCAACCATTGGGAATGTGTTCGTCGTGAATCAAAAGACATTCAAGGCAATGTGACGAATGATTCCATGCTTCCCATTTATGCGGACAGAATCCACGATGTTCCAGGAACCCATATTTTGAGTTTTGAAAGTTCTGTTGACTGCATAAAACTCGAACACGAGGCAAAAAATCGCGAAGGATTTGCCGGTGGAGCATTGTTGGCGGCAGAATGGTTGATCGGAAAAACGGGCGTGTTTGGTATGTCCGACTTACTTAACTTTGAAAACTGATTCTAAATCATGGAGAGCTTCAATTCCAACCTATTTCTCATCCTATGGGTGATTTGCTTTGTACTAACCCGTGTGGGGCTTGCAAAAATGTTTCAATCTGCTGGCCAAAAGGCGGTGATGGCGTGGATTCCCATATTGAGTTGGTGGTATTGGATCAAAATTGTAGGTCGACCTACGTGGTATATGATCGGAATGATAATTCCCGGGATTAACATCCTTTTCAGTTTTAATATTACCCTCGATATTTTGCGCTCCTTCGGCAAAAATGGGTACTGGCAACAATTGTTTGGAACCGTATTTAGTTTTATCTATTTCCCGATATTGGCGTTCAAAGACCTAAAATATTATGGTCCTGCAGGTGATCGAGACTGGAAGGAAGCCAATGTACCAAAGCACAATGGATTAAGAGAATGGGGCGATGCGATATTGTTCGCTGCCTATGTTGCAGGTGGAATGCGTGCCATTTACTTCGACCTGTATCAAATTCCAACACCTTCCATGGAATCCAACCTGATGGTGGGTGATTACCTTGTGGTGAGCAGAGCCAAAATTGGTATGCGCATACCCATGTCCCCAATATCTGTCCCTGTCTTGTCAACCAAACAAATCATGGGAGTAAAGGCCTACTCAGATTTATTGGAATTGCCATATATGCGTTTGCCCGGCTGGTATACAATAAAAAACAACGACATTATTGTTTTCAATTGGCCCGCAGATGACGATGCAAATGCGGATGGAATTTCAGATTACAAACAGACTGAGACGGGAATGGAATTGCATTTGCCCATCGACAAGAAAGACAATTATGTCAAGCGTTGTGTGGGTATTCCCGGAGATCGCATTTCGATTGTAGGCGGAAATATCTACATCAATGGTAAACCTTTGCCAAGAGTGGGTAAACAACAAAAACGATATCTCGCTTTGATGCGTGAACCGATCACTGAAGATTTCTTGGCCGACAACAATTTGGGTGATTTCAATTTCCCACCCAATGCCGAGCAGATTCAAAAGGCCGCTGAAAAAACGGGAAAATACATTATCCCCTACCATATCTTCACTTGGCCAGAGAATTTTGAGCAATTAAAAAACAACCCTTCGGTGTTGAGCATATTTCCAGATACTATGGACATCGGTTATCAGAGGGTGTTATTCCCTGGAAATGTGAGGGAAAATGGACAAATCATCGACAATCACGCTGACACCTCCATAACAGACTTTTTGAAAATGAAATGGAATCTCAACAACTATGGTGAGGTTTATCTGCCAAAGCGTGGTGAGACAATCACATTAACATCGCAAAATTGGGATTTCTTGAAATTGGCGATCAATAAATATGAGAGCGCGGGAATTGTGATGAAAAATGGTAAGTTCTATGCAAATGGTGGCTCTGAAGAAATCAAAAGTTACACTTTCAAAATGGGTTATTATTGGATGATTGGAGACAACCGATACAACAGTTTAGATTCTAGATATTGGGGCTATGTACCTGAAGATCACATTGTTGGCAAACCCGTATTTACTTTCTTTAGCATCAAGAAAGTGATGGCGATTGACCCAGAAACAAATCAACCTTTGAGCTACAATGGCAACATGGAATATCGTTCCAAAGGAATTCGTTGGAGCAAGATTTTCAGTTGGATCGAATAGTATCTCTCGGTTTACGACTACGAGTAGAATCTTCGCACGCTGTCGATGGATTTAAAAGACTTGCGTTTCTTCATACCAATTCCACTTCCAACCCAAGGAAAAATAATATTCGTGACTCTTTTGAAAACCCGATTGTCCTCTGTATTGAGCGTTGAGGGTTAACCACATATTGTGCATCACTTCGAACAACAGCTGTGTTTTGGTATTGATGATTCTTGCGAATTCCCCCTGATACATCTGAACATCATTGTCCTGTACTCGTGAGTTGTAACTGCGAAGAATATTCCCACCATAGTTTGGGCCTTTGATATAGGGATCAAATCCTTTCATGGCAATCATGGTAGTATGAATGAGTGTAAATCCTTTGATAAATCGTGGCTTCATCACCGCACGAAATACACCTTCCCTAAAATTGCTACCCAAAGGATGCGCCAATGCTTGATTGTAATTGGTATAACTGGTATACTGGTCCCAATGAGAATAGGTATAAGGCCTCACAGAGTTGAACTCTAACTGAAAGAGAAAATCGCCCCACTGAGGTAAAATGGGCTGAAAGTATGCTCCCAATTGATAGCCTTGTTTGTTTGACCAATTCCCCCCCTTCACCACTTCTTTCATATTGAACTCATCAAGAAGTAATTGCCCATAAAACGTGAAGGCTTTTCGTTTATATCGGGCATCAAAGGCAATCAATGCATTATCGCCAGAACCCAAGTCTCTCTCCAATGAGCGATAAAAAATGATAGGATTCAGGTAATTCATATCAAATCCACCGTTCGCTCGATGATGAATTATCATTTCATTGAAACCCAACTCAAATCCTGAATTGCCGAATTCCAATGCCCCCCGGTGTGAAGCCAAGTATTTCTTCTCGTTGATTTTGCTTCCTGCAAAAAAACCATCCCCGGTTGTCAACTCTTTGAACAAATTCTGATATGTAAAAGGGCCAATTCTCGAATTCAATCGCAAATAAGCTGTGGCCGGCGAAAAATTGCTAAGAATCAAACTTCTGTAACCATACCCAATAAACTGATTGTCATGCCCGAACGAGAGAATGACGTGATTTTTATCGCTCGCAGTATTGACCAAATTGGTATATACAGAACCTCGCGCCATAAAATAATCGCTATAGTTCCAGCCATTTTTCATCCAAAATCCTATCCCTGGCATCACACCAAAGGAGTCCATGAAATTCTGGGTATATTTCCTGGCGAAGGATTGTGCTTCGTATACTTGTGATGTGAAGGCAACCCGACCTCCAATTTTTCCGATTACTTCGGCACCACGACCATTTTGAAGCACTTTTGGACTTGAAGGCGGACTCAACTCTACATCAACGATTGGGTTAATTGCGAGGTAGTTGTTTTGGGGATCTTTTTCATCTCTGTACGAATAAAACCATGCAGGGGTTGCCCACAAAGAATTCTTTCCCAAAGATTTTACCCAAGATTTTGCACCCAGTCCAACCCTAACGCAGCCATGGTACTCAGGGTGATTGTAATAAAAATATTGGCTCGCATTGTTTACTCGCTGACTTGGGAAATTCAATTTCAGCAGAATTATGTCAAACGTATCAGTGCGGTCAGAATTTGCTCCAAGACCATTCACATGATTCCAATTCCCCGCTTGGGCAACCAATTCAGGCGTTTGGGGGTAAAATCTAAAACCATTGATCAAATTTTTGCTACTCATCAACAAATAGGATTCTTGTATAGACCCTGGTTGATAGGTTTTAAACTGCGCCATCCCGATGCTGCAAACCCATGTCGTGGCTAATAGCAATATGGATTTCAAGCAATTTTTCATCATTAATTCAATGAAATCGGCGGAATCATTTGGTCTGCTGAGTTATAAAACATCAAACCGTTCACCGTGGGATTTAACCAATCGATGATTGGCATATCGTCAAGAATTCGATGAACATCTTCCTCCGAATCTGCTTCAATACTGCACCACCATTTATCCAAATTTTCCGAAACGGCATACATATGAAATACTCCCCTTTGAAACATTTCTTCCACGAAAGCCCTTTGCTTGGGTATCAATCGCGCCATGCGCTCATCCATTCGGGAAATTTCGCTTTCTACAATAAATAAAGCCATATTATAGGGGTGAATTTAGTGGAACTACATCAGAATAGCCAACCCGATTTCCTGCAAAGTTCAAATTTTCGCAATATCCATGAGATTTCAACGCTTCAATTTCATCGGGCAACAGCAAGCCCAAGGCTGACAATAAGCCGTGAGCCACTTGATATTGAGGGCCCATTTTTCCATCATCTACCTTGATGGCAATTCCCCAATTTTTTTCCGGAATCGACAAGCAATAGACACCATCCGCGCCAGTTTTGCCAATGATTCGCCCCTTCGTAACTCGCATTAAATCAGAACAATACCGTTTTGTACCCCCAACCAGTTCGGGAAATTGGGTCACCGCTTGGACGATGCGTTTGCAAACCGAATCCAATGCATCATCTTTCCAAGGCATCGGAGCAATCAGATTTTTATAAGCCAACGCTTGATTGTACAAAGGCATTCCAAAAATTGGTGCCGAACAACCGTCTACACCCACAATCAGTTCATCCTCTTTCATTTCATAGAATTGGGCGGTTACTGTTTTTATTGCCTTATGCAAAGGATGCTGTGGACTCAAATAGTCAAGTAACGACAAATTTTGTTGAACACAGTGTGCCAAAAAACCAGCGTGTTTTCCACTGCAATTGTTGTGCATGCATGTTGGCTCTAAGTCATTCTTAATCAATCGAACGTAGTCGTTTTTTCGAGTGGGCTGTTGCGCACCACATTGCAAAAAATCTTGATTCAATTTCACTTTACCCAACACATCATTCACCACTTCCAAGTGCATTTCTTCGCCGTTGTGTGATGCACACATGATGGCTAACTCCTTGGGCCCAAAACCCAAATCATCAAAACCACCAGAGAGTAAAAAGGGAATATGTTGAAAGTATTTTAGGGCTGAACGAGGAAATGAACGTTGCTGAATATCACCCACACTCCATAAAACCGTCCCTTTTTCATCCACTACACAAAAGGATCCTCTATGAAAACTCTCTACTATTCCACCCCTGTAATTTTCCACGAGGATGGGATTGGAGGAATTATTTAATGCTGTCATTTTGTTATAATCTCTGTTGACCCAATAAAAATAGTACAGCCATTCTCACTGCAACTCCATTTTCTACTTGCTGTAAAATCATACTGTGCTTGGAATCGGCTACGTCGCTACTAATCTCAACCCCTCTATTAATTGGACCTGGGTGCATAATACAAATTTCTTTGTCCAATCGATTCAATTTGTCCAGCGTTAATCCGTACAAATTCGAATATTCTTTTAGTGAAGGAAAATACCTTTGGTCCTGACGTTCCAGCTGTATTCGAAGCATATTCGCCACATCGCACCAATTGAGTGCCTCTTCCAGATTGTGTGAGACCTTAACTCCGAGGTGCGAAATATATTTTGGTATTAGTGTTGCGGGTCCACAAACCATGACTTCTGCACCCAACAATTGCAGACTGTAAATATTGCTCAATGCCACACGAGAATGCAAAATGTCACCCACAATGACCACTTTCTTACCCGCAACATCACCCAATCTTTCTCTAATTGAGAATGCATCTAACAAAGCCTGAGTTGGGTGTTCATGGGTTCCATCACCCGCATTTACAATTTGCGCATCGATATGTTTAGACAAGAACAAACAAGCTCCAGGGGCTGGATGTCGCATCACTACCATATCCACCTTCATACTTAGGATATTATTTACGGTATCGATTAAGGTTTCACCTTTTTTTACGCTGGAGGAAGAGCTGGAGAAATTAATGGTATCGGCACCCAATCTCTTTTCTGCCAATTCAAAAGACACGCGGGTTCTGGTTGAATTTTCAAAGAACAAATTGGCAATGGTTATATCACGCAAGGCCGGCGTTTTCTTTACCGGACCGTTGAGTAACTCTTTGAAATTGTCGGCCGTTTCAAATATCGTTTCGATATGAGAGGCGCTCAATCCTTTGATTCCAAGCAAGTGTTTAATGGGAGTATTTGATGTCATTCCTTACTGCTTAATAGCCACACTTGAGGATGATCCAAAGACCAATCCACTTTTACATGTTCTCCGGTACTTCTAGAATCTACCACTACACCTGTGTAATTTGGAGAAATTGGCAATTCGCGTTGAAAACGTCGGTCTACGAGCACCATCAATTCCACTTGTTTCGGCCTACCAAAACTCATCAAAGCATCTATGGAAGCACGCACACTTCTACCCGTATACAAGACATCATCCACCAAAATGATATTGAGATTTTCTGTAGAGAAGTTGATATTTGACTTTTTAGGCATGAAGATTTCACCCCGCCCTATGTCGTCCCTAAAAAAGGTATGATCGAGTTCGCCGTACTTTAAATTTGTTTCAGGTTGTAGTTCTGTGATAGATTCAACCAATCGCTTGGACAATTGTATTCCTCTCGGTTGGAGACCGATGATGGCGGTGTTAGAAAAATCAC
>CAZZKP010000019.1:0-20482 GCA_964654675.1 uncultured Bifidobacterium sp.
GGGTCTCGGTATCCGCAATTAGGCAAAATAAGCTGAGAAGTGTTTTGTCTGTTTTGGGAATTACCATTGGAATTTATTGCATTATCGCCGTATACGCATTGGTTCATTCGCTCGAAACCAACATCAACAATCAATTTACTAAGTACGGCACCCAGGTGCTATTCGTTCAAAAATGGCCTTGGGATGAATTTGGTGGCAATTATCCTTGGTGGAAGTATTTAAGTCGGCCCGTTTCTTCACCAGAGGAGGCCCTTTTTTTGGAAGCAAAATTGCCGAAAAATCGGGTAGAGAGTGTGGGATTCAGTTTTGGTCGTTCGGAAAAATTGTCTGCCCAAGGAGTTACATTGGAGGGTGTTTCTGTGGGGTGTGTGTCGCATCAATTTTTGGAGATTCAACGCATTGCCGCAGAATACGGTAGGACATTTACGCTGGAAGAAAGCAGAGGGGGTAGGCCTGTCGTGATTTTGGGGAACAATATTGCATTGCAACTTTTTGGTCGCGCCAACGCAATTGGGAATGTTGTAAGGGTCGGAAACCGAGTTTGCAGAGTGGTGGGTGTTTGCGCTTCCGAAGGGGCGAGTATCATCGACAATTCGAAAGACGATAGGGTATTCATTCCGCTAAAGATGGGTATGGGGATGTATTCGTATCGGGAGAACGACGATGCGCAGATTATGGTAAAAGCGGCAAATGGGGTGGATTTGGATGATTTAACGGTGGAAGTGGGTCAGTTGATGCGACAGTTCCGAAAAATCAAGCCAGGGAAGGAAAATACATTTGCAGTAAATCGAATGACAATGATTACGCAGGCTGTATCGCAGTTATTCACGCAAATAAAGAACATTGGCATTGTGATTGGCGGTTTTGCCATGATTGTTGGCTGCTTTGGTGTGGCAAATATCATGTTTGTGAGTGTAAAGGAAAGGACCAAAGAAATTGGTATCCAAAAGGCTTTGGGGGCGCCTCATATTTTTATTCAAGTGCAATTTTTGTTGGAGGCCATCTGGCTTTGTTTGATCGGTGGCTTGATCGGGTTACTCTTTGTTTGGCTTACGTTTTTGGGGCTAAATGCGATATTGAAAGAGACGATGGGGGAAGGTTTTGTATTGGTTTTGAGCGCTTCGGATACTCAGTTGGGATTGTGGGTTTCCGCCATTGTGGGGATCGTTGCAGGATTTATTCCTGCCAGGCAAGCGGCTCGATTGAATCCTGTTGAAGCGATGCGAGCCAAATAATAAACGATTAATTCATGTGAATTTCGGTGTTACAGTCCGCGAATGTGCCGATTCCTTTATTTCTTTGTGGAGATTTATGCATGTGCGTCGTTTGGGATTGTTGAGTATCTTTTTTTTGTGTTTCGGGCAGTTATTAAATGCCCAGGTTTTGGACACGTCAGGCGTTGAGTCTGTGGTGGCAGATTCTCTGAAATCGGTGTTGGCTGATACAACGAACTCGATGGGTGTGGTTTCTGAAAAAATGACGGGAGTTGATATTAGAGTTTCGGGCCCATTGATTGAAAACAAGGTGGATCGTTTGGTCTACAATGCGGCCCAAGACATTACATCAAAGGGGGGGTCGGCTTCAGATTTGCTATCTAAAGTGCCTATGGTTGAAGTAGATATGGATGGGAATGTTTCGATTCGTGGCAGTCGAAATTTAAAAGTGTTAATCAATGGTCGGCCCAGTGGGATGATGGCGGGGAATGTTGCCGATGCCCTGAGGTCCTTGCCTGCAGATGGGATTGAGAAAGTGGAGGTGATCACGAATCCATCCTCGAAATATGACGCAGAAGGAACGGCGGGAATTATCAATATTATTCTAAAACAAGTTCGATTGAAGGGCAAAACGGGGACAATGAACATGGGGCTAGGGACGCGAAGTGCGAATTTGGGTGGTGATGTTTCAATACAAAATGGCAACACCAATTTTAGTATAAAACTGGGAGGACATTTTTGGCGTTCTTGGGGCTCAGGCTGGACAAATCGCTCAAACAGCATTAACGGGGTTCATTACGGATTGAGACAGACCAATGATGTGGTAAATTGGGGAGGTGGACCACGGCTTACCCTGTCGATGGATCATCAATTCAATAAAAAAAGTGGATTGTCAGTTTCGGTGACAACAAGCAGTCGAATGAGAAATTCAGATAACAATGTCACCACCTATACAGGCGTTTCATCATTGCCATTGAATTACCTGTGGGAGCAAGCCACAAATAATTTCACATACGGGTATGGATTGGATGTCAACCTTGATTACAGGAAGACTTTCGATAAATTGGGAAGAGAATTGGGAGTTTCTGTACAATATAGTGGTAGTCAAGATAACACGGACTATCATTTCACTCGCTTTACGGAAACGATGTTAGAAACGCGCAAAGAACAAAGTTTGAATACGGGTCGGAACAATGAGTTTTCAATGCAAGTTGATTACACGGAACCCTTGCACAAAAAATTGCTATGGGAAACCGGACTCAAAACTACGTTGAGGTCGGTAATTAGTGATTATCATTACGACAGTTTCAACTTTTTGGTGAAGAACTTTGAATCGATTACAGCGCGGAACAACCGGTTCGATTACTATCAAAATATTTTGGCATTGTATTCACAATTTACTTGGAATGTAACGAGTAAGCTGTCTATGAAGACAGGTGTGCGGCATGAATCAACGGAATTTGGTGGTGTGATTTATTTGCCATCAAAAGAGGCCTACGCGGGGGAGCCATATCGAAATTTGATACCGTATTTCAACTTGAATAGGGTAATTGGAAAGGCGGGATTCTTGCGATTTACGTACACAAAAAGAATTCAGCGACCCAGTTTATTTTATTTGAATCCTTATACGAATTTCATTGACCCTTTGAATATTACGACGGGCAATCCTCGTTTGAATGCAGAGGTATCGAACAATTTTGAAGTTTCCACAGGCAATTATGGCCAAATTGGGGGTTGGGGCTTGAATGTGTATCATCGTAGGATTGGGAATGCAATCGAAACGATGCGATATGTGGGAGAGGACAAAGTATACAGAACAACCTACGGGAATATTGGAATCAATTATACCAGCGGTTTCGATGTAAACATGAACTATAAGGGAAAATGGCGAGGCAACGATTGGACGCTTACATTCAATGGCGGTTTGGGTTGGGTAGACATTCGTAGTGGAATTGATACGGGTTTTTTAAAAGGTGCAAGAAATACAGGGCTGACGTACAATGCTGGGACGAAGTTGAGTGTTAAAATCACCAAAGAATGGCAAGTTGAGCTTTGGGGTAGGTTTAACGCCCCAACATATACATTACAGGGATTTACGACCAATTGGTTTTTTCATATGTTGGGTGTGAAGAGGCGTTTTAAAAATGACAAAGGGGGGCTTGGTTTTGGTTTAGACAATCCATTTATTCCCAAAATGGATTTTATCACTCGGACCTCGGGAAGCGATTTTAATTATTACAATGTACAACGGCTTAATATGTGGGGTGTGCGGGTCAATTTTGATTATAAGTTTGGGTCGATCACAATTGAAAAGCCCAAGCCAGTGAATCGGAAATTGCAAAACGATGATTTAAAGCCACCCGGTGGACAAGAAGGTATGTAGATGTGGATTAGTTCGGGGAGTAGAAACGTTTAAATGGAAAACAAAAAAATAGATTTGCGATATGGAAATTACAGGTAAAATAGTTCAGACGCTGCCAAAGCAGACAGGAAATGCCAAAAATGGTACGACATGGGAAAAACAGGAATACATCATTGAGGTTCCGGGTCAATATCCTAAAAAGGTGTGTTTTAACCTTTGGGGGGATAAAATTTCCAAGTTTAATATTCAAGATGGTCAAGATCTTACAATCTCCGTGGATGTTGAAAGCAGAGAATACAATGGACGCTGGTATACGGATATCCGTGCATGGAATGTGACCAAGCAAAACGTGGGAAGTGCAGTTGGTGGTACCAATAGTGCCCCCAGCTTTGATGCAATGCCTTCGGGAGAACAAGGTGCAAATAGCGCCGCAAGTAATCCTTTTGAGGATGACGATTTGCCATTTTAAGTGTATGCAATAGTCCACAATTGAATTTAGTGTGGGTGAATGAGGAAACGAAATGTAAAAAAATCGTGTCTAAACACGTAAATTTGTAATATTCATATATCCTCATGAAGTTCTCTACAATTCAATCTTTTCTCAAATCGGTATTGGTTTTATCGGTATTTACGATTGCATCGATTCAATTTTTGTCTGCAGCAACTTATTATGTTTCCAAAACTGGAAACGATGCAAACAATGGATTAAGTGCTGCAAATGCGAAGTTGACGATCACGGCAGCCGCGAATATTGCGACATCAGGGTCTGATATCATAATCATATCAACGGGTTATTATGCAGAAACCATTCAAGTAGGATATTCGATGACTTTCAGTGTGGACAGTGTTCAAGTAGACCAGCTCACAATGAACAAGTCAGGAATTACGTTGACCATTGATGGGAATACTGCTCCAAAGACATTCAACGTAAAAACCAAAATTACGTTAACGGATGGGATTGTAAAAATTGGTACCAATTTATTTGCATTTAGGGCATTGGATGGTTGCACGATTTCCGGTGGAGGTACAACGAGTTTTATCGACGGGCCTTTGCATATTGGTTTGACAAATGGTTCAACGAGTTTAACATTCCCATTGGGTGCAGGCAGTGATTATCGACCTGTTGCCCTGAGTTTTTCAAAGGGTAATGGCAATTTGACTTATTACGTCTTTCAAATGGTAAAAGGAAAGGCCGCAGGAAATGGTTCTTTGCCAACGGGCATTCGTAACTATTCTTCCATCAGTTATTTTGTGGGCGCCACCGTGCCTGCTAATGCGACAAATAGTTCAAATTTTGTTGTCACGCTGAAATACGATTCGGTATCAACTGATGATGGTGTGTATGAGAATTCTACCCTGAGGATTTTGGGTTACACGTCAAGTTCTACTTGGAAAGATCACGGTGGTACAGGGTCGGTCATTCGAAAAGGACAGATAACAACGTCAACAACGGGCATGTCAACCTTGGGAACCTTTGCCCTCGGAAATACAATCGTATTAACTGCGACAGAGCGGAAGACAGGTTTGAATATTTTAGGAAGTAAAGAGCCGTTTGCATCATTCAAATTCACCGGAAGGTGTTCTGCCGATACGTTGAAATTCACCAATTTAAGCAAGAGTATTTCTTCGATTTTAAAATACACATGGAATTTCGGGGAGGCGGGGTCCGTAGGCAATTCGGTAACGACAAAAAATGCCGTGCATAAATATGCTAACGGTGGAACTTATAGAGTGAGTTTGACCATTTTAAATGCGGACGGTAATTTAGATTCATGGGTACAAATGATTACAGTTTATGCGACTCCTTTCGTATTAAAGACTGTGAACAACGTATGTATTGGAGAACAGACCGTATTTACAGATTTTTCAACAGCCAACGGTGAAACCATTTCAGGTTGGAATTGGAATTTGGGTGATGGTCCTCCTGCGACGATTAAAACATCAAAAATTGTGAATTTTACCTACGCAAATCCAGGCGGCTACAAAGTGATATTAAAAGTCACAACCGTAAATGCTTGTTCTGCGATTGATACCTTCGATTATGTAGTTCATGCAAAACCGGCACCTGCGTTTGATCCAAAAGATGTTTGTTTTGGTCAGTCCGTTGTGTTGGATGATCAAAGTACAGTGGCATCGCCAGATTTAATTGCCTCTAGAAAATGGGACTTTGGAGATGGAACGGGGACATCAACGTCAAAAACAGTTACACACAAGTACAATCCTCCTGGATTATATTATGTAAAATTGATTTCTTATTCCAATTACGCGGGTCAGAAAGGGGCTTGTCGTGATTCTATTGTGAAGCCTGTGCGAACTTTTGCGTTGCCCGTTGTGGATTATTCTCAAAGCGCGACGTGCATTGGTGAGGAAACGGTATTTACAGACAATACCCAGATCATGAATCCTGACTATGCAAAAACATATTTTTGGACATTTGGAGATGGCGGTAATGACACCACCCTGTTTGGGGCAAAGCACACATACTTATTGCCTGGTATCTACAAATCAAAATTGGTTGTGACTTCTAATGCGGGTTGCATTGGATCGGATACACTTTCTGTTTTTGTTCAACCAAAACCCAGTGCCGCGTACACAGTGACAGAAAAGTGTTTTGGAGATTCAACGGCGTTTTTACGAGTGACCCAGAAAGTGGTGAGTTTGGAGCCACTGACTACTTATAGTTGGAGATTCGACAATACGATCAATTTCTTCACAAAAAACCCGAAAGTATTATTTTCAACTCCGGGAATTCATAATGTAGTCATGCAAGCGCAAACGAATCATGGATGTCGTGATTCCGCTGTAGGAACAGTAATGGCGCATTACATCCCCAATCCTGTTTTTTCACTCGATAAAACTATGTTGCCCAATGATTCAATACAGTGTTTGAAATACAACAATTTTAAATTTAGTTTCAACGTGGGAATTGATGTGAATGATACACTTTTGAATTCTGGATGGCGCTGGGGAGATGGGAATACGGAGTCTCCTGCGACTTCAACCAATCACTCATACAAGGATACTGGAATATATACTGTTAAGCTTTATGGCGTTTCGATACACAATTGTGTGGACAGTATGGTTCAGAAATTTGTTGTAAAATCTAGTCCGAAAGCGAATTTTTACAAGGAGGGTATTTGTGTACCAGATACCATCGTTTTCAAGGATACAGCATCAAAATCTAACCGTCCTTTGGTGAAATATACGTGGGACATCAATGGGTCTGTTGTGGTTGGAAAAGCGCCAGTAAAACAATACTTCTCAACGGCAGGACCTCATGTTGTCTCGTACATCGTGGAAGACGATAGAGGTTGTATCGACACGATGACAAAGAGCTTGACATTTACAGTGAAGCCAGTGATTTCATTCTCATTTATTGGAAGTATGCCTCTGTGTAAAGGGGATTCCATTGATATTACTGCGAGTGGTGGCGATACAATTCGTTGGATAGGAGCGAAAGATACAAATCGTACACAGAAATTTTATGGCAAGGGTTGGTATAAAGTGAAAGCGACCTCAGGAATTTGTACGGCAATAGATTCAGTGCAAGTGAAAGCCTTCCCAATGGCTAATATTGTTGTGTATCGCGATACAACGATTTACCGCGGGAAAAAAGCAAATTTGCATGCTGTTGGTGCGACGAATTATTGGTGGACAGATAGTTCAACGTTGAATAGGGGCCATGGAGATTCAGTGATCGCGAGACCATTGACCACGAGGATGTATTATATTTCAGGTACAGATTCAAACGGATGCAATGACAATGATTCTGTTCTTGTTACTGTGGTTGATCCACCCTTGGTGAGGATTCCAAACTTGATTACCCCCAACGGAGATTTACAAAATGATTTCTGGGATTTGAGTGAATTGGCAGATTTGTATTTGTTCGACATACGTATCAGTGATCGTCAGGGCAAATTGGTTTACTATACGAGCAATTATTTAAATGACTGGAAGGCAGTAGATAATTCAGGCACAGACCTGCCACCTGGTATTTATTTTTATTACATGAAAAATCGCTTTAACGGCGAAGAATTCAGAGGTTATATCCAAGTAATTCGTTAATTAAGATGAAAAAAATTAGCATCATTTCCGCCATTGCATGTTGCATTGGAAGCCTAAGCGCTCAGATGGGAGCAAAATTGGATCAATATTACATGGATTATTCTATGATTAATCCGGCTGCTATGAATACACATGAACAAGGGCATGTCACTTTGTTGTATAACAAGATGTTCTCTGCAGTTCCTGGGAGTCCACAAACTACGGTGTTAAATATTGCGATGCCTGTTCCTGCGAAGAATACAGGTTATGGGCTTTATTACATGCGTGAAAGAGTTGGATTTTCAGAAATGCACAATGCTTATGCTACTTATGCGTATTCTTTACCTATAGCAAGTACAACCAATTTGAATTTGGGGATGAGCGTGGGCGTCTTGTCTCAGAATTTCGATATGTCGAAAGCTGTTTATATCAGCAGTAATGATCCGATCGTCAAGTCATTGATGTTGACACCTCCGGTAACCCGTGCGGATTTGAGGGCTTCGGCTTTTGTAAACGGTGAAAAATGGTTCGGGGGATTTGCGATTTCTCGCTTAAGTAAGCCTCGTTTTGATTACATCTATTACAACTACACGGCATCGTATCAAATGCAATCTCAGGCGAGTTTGTTGTTTGGGTATAACATTGACTTGGGGAATGATATTTTGTTGAAACCTTCGGTTTATGTATCTGCTTATAATTTTGATTATTATAGGGTTCAATATAACGCATCGTTCAACTACCAAGATAAGTTTTGGATGGGTATCGGGGGGAATGACATCGGACAAATTGGTGGAAATATTGGTTTCTCTCCCCAACCAGATGTCAAGGTATCTTATTCTTACAATACGCCTACAGGTGCGCAACGAATCGCTTTGGGCAATTCTCACGAATTCCATACCTATATTGGGTTTGCAGCGCTAGGTGGAGGTTCAAGAAATGGGGCTGACCTCAATAGTAATGGCGGTGGAGAAGGTGAGGGCGAAGGGGAAGCGAACATAAACAGTACGGGTGATGAAGGAAATGGTGAATCTGAAGGTGGTGCCAATATCAATAGTGCAGCTTACAAAAAAGAGGTGACAGTTACGAGCTTAGAAGATTTGGTTGCTTTTGGTGCTGGTAAAGACACTTCTGGTATCAAATTGCCTCCCATTGAAAAGGTTAAGCCGTCGCCAGGATTTTATTTGGTTGCTGGTTTGCACAGTGCGGAAGCCAAAGCAAACAAACAGATCAAGGATTTGTACAAGAAAGGTGTATTTGCTTACAAAATATATGATCCTAGCAACAAAAGTTATTATGTTTTCTTGAAGGATTTCCCATCAGAGAAAGACGCCAACAAAGGGATCTTCTATTACGAGTCTGCCGTTCCACAGGTGTGGATTCGAGAGGTAAAGTAAAATTGTTGTTTTCTTGATGATTGGCTGCGTGTTTGATTGAAGCTTGGTGGCCAATGGAGATTTCTCTTTGCTGTTTCGATTTAGAGAGGCTATAGTTGTTTTCGTTTTGCTTCCTCGCGCTTTGAATGTGCTTTGGACTTATTGATGAATAAAAGCTTGATAAATCAAGTTGCAACCCATTTTTAGGGCTTTTTCCCGGATTTCAATTGGGTCCTTGTATACTTCGGGGTCTTCCCATCCATTGCCAAGATCGCATTCGTAGTCATAGAAGCAAATAAGTCTTCCTTCCCAAAACAGTCCATAACCAATCGGTGCTTTTCCATCGTGTTGATGTACTTTGGGCAATCCATTGTTGAAAGTATAGGGTGCTTGATAAATGGGGTGATTGAAAGGAATTGCTTGAAATGTGAGTTCGGGAAAGGCTTTTTTCATTTCTCTCCGAATAAATGGATCGATGCCATAGTTATCGCAAATATGCAAAAATCCTCCAGCAATAAGATAATTCCTAAGGTTGGCGGCTTCTTGATCAGAAAATACCACATTGCCGTGTCCTGTGAGGAAGCAATAGGGGTAGCGGAAAATGTCGGTAGAACCCACCTCGGCTATCGCCTCGGTGGCCGCCAAATTCGTCCCAATATGCGAATTCGCAAATTTGGCCAAATTGGGCAGTGCGGTTCTACTGCTATACCAATCACCCCCGCCATTGTATTTAAGTCGGCATAACTTCAATGGATTGGGTTGCCCCGCTGCGCGGGGCAACCCAATCCATTGAAGACCCAAAAGTAGACCGATAATCCATACTACTCGGGGCGATTTTATCCTGATAGGTGTTGTAAACATCGTCGGCTTGCAATGATTTGATCCCCCTCTCATTAAATGATAGGGTGAAAAACGCACTATTTCAAAAGTAACCAATATGCCAGAAATAAGCACCCCACCACAATTCTGTAGTATCCAAAAAATGCAAATCCCCTGCGCTGTATATATCCAATGAAATATTTGATGGCAAAATACGCTGTGACAAAACTGATGACATTGCCAATGCCGATATCTATCAATTCATTGCCTTGCTTTAACTCTTCCCAATGCTTCAATAATTTATATCCGCCCGCCGCCGTTAAGGTGGGTAACGCCAATAAAAAAGAGAATTCTGTTGCCTCCGAACGGGTTAGCTTGCCATGCAATCCCCCCGCTATGGTGGCGGCGGAACGACTCACACCAGGAATCATCGCCAAGCATTGAAAAAATCCAATTTTCAACGCATCCGAAAATTTGAGGTCGGATATTTTTTTGTCTCCAGGAGGAAAAATTCTCTCCACATACAACAATAAAATACCAAATATCACCAACATCAGCCCGGGAATCCATGGAGCCTTTAACATCATTTCCAAAAGATCGTCGAACAAAAATCCCAAAACAGCCGCCGGTAGGAATCCCATAATCAAAATCGGATAAACCCATATAGCTTCCTTAGAAAAAAATCGCTTCCAATAAAGCGAAAGAACGCTCGCAATGGCGCCAAATTGAATGGCAATAAGGTAGGTTTCATGCTCGTTGGAAGACATGCCCAAAAGTTCCCTCGTGATCATCAAATGTCCCGTACTGCTCACAGGGAGAAACTCGGTGAGGCCCTCAACCACACTGAGAATTAAATTCTCAATCCACGTCATGGATTACGCAGATTTCTTGCGGTAAAAAATGGCAACGATTCCCAAAATGAAGCCCAAAATCACTACGATAGGAGCTACAGTGAGCTTGGTGCTATTGTAAATGTCAGTTTTGCCCGACATTAACACAAATCCAATGACGAGGATCACCAAGGAGGCGATGATTAATATGTAGTTCTCTTTGGCAAACAACATGGGCTGTTGGGGTTTGCTTTCGACTTTGGATGCTGACTTTTTGTTTGTACTCATGGTATTAGTATAAATTTTCGATCTTGGTGCGAAGATAACGACGGGTACTTAACCAACTGCCAAAAACTGCCAAAATCAATCCAAATATCGATACAGAAATACAAATTACAAACAAAGCCACAACTCCGATGTGTTTTGTGAAGTCGTTGATGATGGCAAAATCTTGAAAAACATAGGGTAAACCATAAAAAATTAATAGCAATAGTCCCATGGCGATGGGAATGGCAATGAGTGAATTTCTCACAAAAGCCATGACATAGGGTTTTACAATGAATTTGTTGGTGGCACCTACCAATTGCATACTTTTGATTAAAAAGCGATTGGCGAAAATGCTCAGTCGGGTAGCACTCTGAATCAAAGCGATGGCCACAACCAAAGATATTATTGCAGCTGCGGCAAATCCAATTTGCAATCGATGCACATTGGTTGTCATGCTCTCCACCCAATTTCTTTGATAAATCACGTCTTCCACCAATGGGAAAGTTCTTAGGTGCTTTGATTCACGGTCAATGAACTGAATGGTGGCATAATCGGATTTGGGGTAAATTTCGAGACTCAGTGGTAAGGCTATGGATTCGGCATTTGATAAAAATTCGGGATCGTATTTTTCACTCATTTCCTTCACGCCCTCTTTGGGGCTGATGAATTTGGTTGACTTAATCCATGGCTCTTTGAGCAGAGATTGCTCGATTTTTCTCACTTGCGCTTCGGTACTGCCATCAACAAAATACAGGTCGATGCTACTACTTTCCATCAAGTGCTCACTCAGTCCTTGAAATCCTACGATGGAAAAGCCCAAAAGCCCAAGCATAAACATCACTGAGGAAAGGGAAATGATGCTTGGCCAAGCGCTGGGTTTTCTACGTTTGTTCGACATATTGGGGATTTAAGGCACTGCGAAGATGCGAAAATCGAATAAATCAAACCTTGAAAGTTATCCGCATGCGTGGATATTTAGACACCCAACGAAACTGGTTTTTCATTCTGCATTGAAAATGCGGAGTTATTTGCTAATTCATGACTTTGAATTGGATTGTCAGACAACAAAAACTTTGTTTACAATGTCTTTACATTGTATTTTTGACGAAGAATTGTAACGATGGTAAAAAAGGTACTTTTAATTCTATGTGTTTTGTTCTCGTTTTCAATCCAATTGAAGGCGGCAGAACCTACACAAGCAGCGACCAATTTGAAGGCCGGGACCATTACGTGTAATTCGGCCCAACTTACGTGGACCAGCGGAAACGGTGCTTGGCGTTTGGTTTTGGTGAAAGAAGCTTCTGTGGTTGACGCGACGCCTGCCGATGGTAGTTCATATTCCGCAAATGCCAATTTTGGCACAGGAGGTCAATTGGGTACTGGCAATTTTGCCGTGTTTAACAACATCACAAATAGTGTGGTTGTGACAAACTTAAAAGTTAATACCACCTATTATGTCACCGTTTTTGAGCACGATGGTACAGGCCCGGACTATTTGACTTCCAAAACAGCAACCACGAGTTTTACTACCCACAAATTAACGGTGGCTTTCACGTTTAAAGGGACCAACGATAGTTGTGAGAAGTCGAACAAAATTACTTTTACAAATACATCGACAAAGACGCCCAATTTTGGATGGGTTAAATATACTTGGATTTACGGAGATGGTGCTCAAGATACGGGTTTAAATGCAACGCATACTTACAATAAAGGGGGCAATTTTACCGTAAATTTGGTAGCCTCACCGGCTCTGAATTGTGTAGATATCGCCACCACAACAAAGCCCATTTTTATCGTGCCTAGGCCAGTGAGTAAGCCCTTTGAAAAGGCAAATGATACGGTACAGTGTTTTGACGGTCACGTGTTTCGATTTGATGATAACACGCAATTGGCCAAAATTCCAAAATGTGCATACATCAGGACTTGGTATTTTAATGACCAGGATAGTGCTACGATTCCCAATCCAACCAAATCTTACTTGGCACCTGGTAGATATCGCATTCATTACAAGAGTGAAACGTTATACGATAACAAGCCCACGGGATGTACAGATACAGCAAATATGTGGGTGAAAGTTGTTGCAAGCCCAGCGTCGGGTGTATGGGTGAATGATTCTATCCAGTGTTTGGTGGGGAATAAATTTGATTTTGACAACAAGTTTCCTGGTCTGGTGAGTTTTAAGTGGGATTTGGGTGGTGGAACCACTGCTACAACCAAAACGGTTTCCAAGTCATTCGCTGCGGTGGGGGATTATCCGATCATTCACGAAGCTGTGAGTACAGATGGTTGTACGGGTAAGGATACAATCATTGTGAAAGTGAAGCCCAATGTGGATCCATCGTTTACAGGTTTGCCTGCAACAGCATGTCAGGGCGGACCGGCCATCATGTTGAGCCCCAAGACTTCAGGGGGTATTTTTAAGGGAGAAACCTTCACCGGGAATAGTTTTTTTCCAACCAAAACCGGCAAAGTGACCATCAAATATGTGGTTCAAGACCAATATTGTCCTGATTCCTCTACTGCCGATATTACAATTACGCCGAAACCGTTGTTGAACTTAGGTAAAGATACCACACTTTGCAACGGTGCCAGTACGGATCTGACAATCACCATTCCGGGTACTGTTTTGTGGAATGATGGTTCCACGGCCAATGTAAAAACTGTGAATTTGCCTGGAACGTATGGTGCGGTTGTCGATAACAATGGATGTAGAGCGTCGGATTCAATCAACATCAAAGTGAATGTTTCGCCATCTATTACACTTCCCATGGATACAATCTTGTGTCAAGGCTCTATGGTTAAATTGGTTGCGCCGTTCTTGCCAAATACCAATATCAAATGGAGTACTGGTTCGAGCGATACCGTAATTTATGTCAGTTCTGCCGGAACATATACTTGCACCCTAACCAATGCTTGTGGGTCTGCAACGGATGATGTCATTGTGAATTTGATGATGGGAGATTGTGATTTATTTATCCCAACGGCATTTACGCCCAATGGTGACAATCGCAATGAGACATTTAAGATTTTTGGTCGTGGTGCAATTCCAACGTTGTTTTTGGTTTACAATCGTTGGGGTGATAAAGTCTTCGACAGCCATGAGAAAAACGTCTTTGAATGGGATGGTTATTACATGAATGAAGTTTGTCAGGAAGGCCTTTATACCTTCATTTATCGTTACGAATTAAAAACCGGTGATCGCGTTCGTCGTAAAACCATTTCGGGTACCATCATGTTGATGCGTTAGAAAGTGGGTAAGTAGTGGTAAAAAGTATCTAAAAGTAATTTCATCCTCCGCTTTCGCTGTTGTAATTTTGTAGCGCATGGTACATCAACCCGCTACACTAGAACAAGCCAAACAATTGGGATTGTTGGAAGAAGAATTCAACAAGATTTGCGACATCTTAGGACGTCAGCCCAATTTTACGGAAATCTCCATATACTCTGTTATGTGGAGCGAGCATTGCAGTTACAAAAACTCTATCGTTTGGTTAAAGACATTGCCCAAGTCGGGTTCTAAAATGTTGGCTGAGGCGGGCGAAGAAAACGCGGGCTTGGTTGATATTGGCGATGGCTTGGCTTGTTGTTTTAAAATAGAAAGTCACAATCACCCCAGTGCCATCGAGCCTTATCAAGGGGCGGCAACGGGTGTGGGTGGTATCAATAGAGATATTTTTTCTATGGGTGCGAGGCCGATCGCGCAGCTAAATTCGTTGCGGTTTGGCAATATTTCTACACCGCGTACACAGTGGTTGGTGAAAGGTGTGGTGAAAGGCATCGGCGATTACGGAAATGCTTTTGGAATTCCAACCGTGGGAGGAGAGGTGTATTTTGATGATTGTTACGAGCAAAACAACTTGGTGAATGCCATGAGTGTGGGTATTGTGGGTGTTGGGAAGAGTATCTCTGCCGGTGCAGGTCCTGCTGGCAATCCAGTATATATCTTTGGTTCTGCTACGGGCAAAGACGGTATTCACGGCGCGGCTTTCGCATCGAAAGACATGAGTGAGGACAGTATTTCTGATTTGCCATCGGTTCAGGTGGGTGATCCTTTCTGGGAGAAATTGATATTGGAGGCGAGTATGGAGATTATCGAAACGGGTGCTGTTGTTGGAATGCAGGATATGGGTGCGGCGGGAATTACTTGCTCTACCAGTGAAATGAGTGCGAAAACTGATGTGGGGATGGATGTTTGGTTGGATAAAGTGCCCATGCGTCAGCCCGATATGAAAGGTTGGGAGTTGCTATTGAGCGAAAGCCAAGAGCGTATGCTCGTGATCATCGAAAAGGGAAGAGAAAAGGAAGTGGAAAAGGTATTGGAGAAATGGGATTTGACGTATGCTCACATTGGGATGGTTACCGATACCAAGCACGTTCGCTACTTTATGGGGGATGTGTTGGAGGCGGATATCCCTGCGGAATCGTTGGTGTTGGGTGGCGGCGCTCCGGTGTATCGTAGGACTTGGACGGAGCCTGAATATTTGAAAGAAATTGCCAAGTTTGATTTGAATTCAATTGCGGATTTGAGTGTAACAGAAGCGAAAGAAGCAGCGATTAAGTTGTGTAATGAGCCCAACATTGCGAGCAAGCGTTGGATTTATGAGCAATATGATTCGATGGTGGGGACAATCAATGAATCCACAAATTTGCCTTCGGATGCGGCAATTGTGAAAATTGTTGGCTCGGAGAAGAGTTTGGCCTTGACCGTGGATTGTAATAGTAGGTATGTTTTTGCCGATCCCAACAAGGGGACACAGATTGCGGTGGCTGAGGCGGCAAGAAATATTCGATGCAGTGGTGGTGTGCCTACCGCGATAACAAACTGTTTGAATTTTGGAAATCCTTACAATGAGGAGGTCTACTACCAATTCAAAAACGCCATCGAAGGGATGGGAGAAGCTTGTAGAAAATTCGATACACCGGTAACCGGTGGGAATGTCAGTTTTTATAATCAGAGCACAAACGGTCAGGCCGTATATCCAACGCCAACCATTGGTATGGTAGGGATCATTGAGCAGCCGGAACATCGCATGAGCATTCCTTTTGTAGGCGCTGGCGATGCCATTGTGTTGTTGGGAACAACGCGCAACGATTTGGGCAGTTCGCAGTATATTGCCAAAGTAAAAGGCGTAAGTCATAGCCCATGTCCAACTTTTGATTTGGACGAAGAATACGCATTGCATCTGTTCCTGGAGACTTTGTCTAAGGAGCGGGCAGTTGCATCGGCGCACGACATCAGCGAAGGCGGTTTGTTTGTAGCTTGCATGGAAAGTGCGATGGCGGGAGGTAAGGGATTCGATATTTGTACGGAAAAGGGATTGCGTTTGGATGCGGGATTGTTTGGCGAAAGTCAGAGTCGGGTTGTCGTTTCTGTGTCACAAGACAGGTTGGATCGTTTGACGAAATTGGCTGCGGAGGCGGGTGTGGTTGCCACGCACGTGGGAACGGTGTTGGCCGACAAAATGGTTTGCGTGAACGGGGAGAATTGGGGTCCAATGGAGACTTTTGCAAAACCGTACAACGAAGTGATTGCTTCGTATTTGAATTAATAGACCAACGAGATGACCACAATCAGCTATTGGGAGCAACAGGGCTTTGGTAGGGCTGATTGGGTGGTGATTGGTGCGGGTTTGGTAGGGCTACAAAGTGCTCGAAGGATCAAGGAAACTTTTTCTGATGCCCGGGTTGTGGTGTTGGACCAACATGCTTTGGGGAATGCCGCAAGTTTGCGGAATGCAGGTTTTGCTTGTTTTGGCAGTGCCGGGGAGATGTTGGACGAAATTGAGCGCACAAGTGAGTCGGAGGCGGTTGGATTGTACGAAAAGCGGTATTTAGGGATTCAGAAATTGCTGGGTCGTTATGGGGCTGCCAGGATGGGTTTTCAGGCAACAGGCGGGACGGAGGTTTTTTCTGATCGCGATGCCGAAGAGGCGGTTCGGGTTTTTGATCATTTGAATGGATTGAATGCCATGTTACGCACAGTGCATGGGAAAGAGTCATTTGAGTTGTGTGATACCAGCGCTGCTGGAATGAATGTGTTGAAGACGGGTGTTTTGTCGCCTTTGGAAGGCGGACTTCAGAGTCATTTGTTATACAAGGCGGTTCGGGAAGATGCATTGCAGGCGGGAGTTGAGATTTATGAGGGGATGCGTGTTTTACATTGGGAGGAAAGTTCGGATGCGATTCGGTTACACATGGCCAGCGGTTTGATGGTGGAGTGTTCCAGGTTGTTGGTTTGTACCAATGGGTTTAGCAAACGATTGATTCCTGATCTGCCCGTTTCGCCGGCACGAGGTCAGGTTTTTGTGACGAAATCATTGGGTGAGTTGCCCTTTGAGGGGATATTTCACGCCGACAAGGGATATATTTATTTTAGGGAGTTGGGGGGTGATAGAGTTTTGATTGGCGGAGGGCGAAATTTGGATTTTGCGGGGGAGGAGACCATGGAGATGGAGGTCACCCATCAGTTTAGGGATTATTTAAAGTCGTATTTGGAATCGGTGGTATTGCCGGGCCGTGTGATAGAGTTTGACTATGAATGGTCGGGTGTAATGGGCATGCATGAGAATCGGAATCCAATCATTGGATGGCACAGTGACCGGGTGTGTTTGGCTGTGAGAATGGGCGGGATGGGTGTTGCTTTGAGTTCTTGGGTTGCGGATAAAGTAATTGCGGTGATTGAAAAGGATTTGGGGGTTTGATATCTTTTGGGTTGATTTGAGAATATATGTCGGTGGATAATCATGAAATCGTAAAGGCCTTGCAGTTATATGCAAGTTTGGCTGAATTGCATGAAGAAAATCCTTTTAAGTATAAGGCCTTTGCCTCTGGGGCTTTCAATTTGCGAAAAATCAAAGAGCCCCTTTCTGATTTGCAAGAATCGCAACTGTTATTGATACCAGGAGTTGGGAAGTCGGTGGCTCGTGCAATTGTGGAATACAGTAATTCTCGGAAATTTCCGGCGTTGGAGGATTTGTTGGCGGTTACGCCCTCTGGGCTGATTGCGATGTTGGGGGTGAAAGGGTTGGGGCCGAAAAAAGTGCGACTGATTTGGCAGGAATTGGGAATCGATACGGTGGAGGATTTGTTTGATGCATGCAGGCAGAATCGCTTGGTAGAAGTCAGTGGTTTTGGTTATAAAACGCAGCAGACAATTTTGGCCGCAATCGAATTCTCATATGGAGCCCGAGGGAAATTTCACTTGGCTCGATTGATGCCGTATGCAGAATCATTTTTGAAAGGGATGCGTGGGTTTTTTGTCGATGAGCGTCATGAATTTACGGGCGAATATTATCGCAAAAGTGATGTGATAGACCGGTTGGTACTACTGACCACGGCGATGGAAATGCATGGGATTTCTTCGGCGGAATGGGAGCGTGTTTCTGCTTCGGCGGGACATGATTTGGGCGGATGGACGATGGATGAGGAGGCGGGTGTGCTCAGGCATGAACAAGGGTTTGTGATGGAGATTGAGGTTGTGATGCATTCGGATTTTGATCGGATACTGTTTGAGGGTGGTGCGGCGGCCAGGCACCTTGAATTTTTGGAGTATAGGTCCTCCGATTGGAAAGGGAGCGACCGTGAAACCTATGCATCAAAGGGGGTTGGTTTTGTGGTGCCAAGCCGCCGCGAGGGACATCGTGAAATGGAAAGGCCCGTGGAAGAATCATCGCTGTTGAAATATGCCGACATCAAAGGTGTGTTGCACAACCATACAACCTATTCAGACGGTCTCAATTCGGTAGAGGAAATGGCGCTATTTGCCATGGAAATCGGGATGGAATATTTGGGGATTTGTGACCACTCAAAAACTGCGGGATATGCCCGTGGACTTCAGGTGGATCGGGTGTTGCAGCAATTTGAAGAGATCGATAATTTGAACCAACAACTTTGGCCTTTTAAGATTTTTAAGGGGATAGAAAGTGATATTCTGGGCAATGGCGATTTGGATTATGAACCCGAGATTTTACGTCAGTTTGATTTGGTGGTGGCGTCCATTCATAGCAACCTGAATATGACGCAAGACAAGGCGATGGACCGGTTGATTAAAGCCATCGAAAATCCATATACCACGATATTGGGACACCCCACAGGGCGTTTGCTCTTGATGCGAGAAGGCTATCCAATTGATCATCACAAAGTGATTGATGCGTGTGCGGCCAATGGGGTGGCTTTGGAGTTGAATGCGCATCCGTATCGACTAGATATCGATTGGAGATACATTGATTATGCGATGGAGAAGGGGGTGATGGTTTCGGTAAATCCCGATGCGCATGAGAAAATGGGTTATTTGGATATGCATTTTGGGGTTTTGAGCGGCCAAAAAGGCGGATTACAAACATCGCAGACGCTGAATGCGTTGAATTTGGTTGAATTTGAGGCGTATCTTGCAAATCGGAAAAAAGGAAATCGCTGATCTCGCGAATCGCATCATGAAGAAAATTTTGGTCATCCGTTTGAGTAGCTTGGGCGATGTAGTTCTCACCGCGCCCATTTTGACCGCGATGCGAACGGTTGCTGGGATTGAGATACATTTGCTCACTAAGCCTAAAATGGGAGATTTGTTGCATGGGGGAGAGGCGGTAGACAAGTATTATACTTGGGGGCAAGAGGGACTTTTTTTGAAACTCAAGTCAGAAAAGTACGATGGCATTTTGGATTTGCATTGCAATTTTCGGTCGTATTGGGTTCGGATTTTGCTGGGTCTGACATTGGCCGTAGGTTATAAGAAAAAACGGTTGATGCGTGGGCTATTTGTGAAGACAAAATCACCTCGTTTTAAGGTGAATCATGTTCAGGAGAGATATTTGAATGCTGCTCGCAAGCTCCTTTTAAAGTTAGGCGTTGAGAAGTTGGAAGTTCCTGATTGGTCGAGTGGTCTTCCCCAGTACCCTTTGCAAGGAGAGAATGCCAATGCGTTGATTCAAAATCATGGGTCATCTTTTGCAGGGGAGTCAAATTATGGTGTGGCAATTTTGGGCGGGACATACCAAACCAAGAAAATACCAAAATCTGTTTGGATAGAAGTTTTTTCACAGGACAAGCGAAAATGGTATTTGATCGGCGGACCGGGTGAAAAGGAATTGGCAGTTGAGTTGTTGGCCTCGTTTGGCGATCAACTGATCGACGGGGTAGGCTTTTTTGATCTAGAAACTTCGTCGCGATGCATCGCACTGAGCGATGTTGTGGTGGGCGGCGATACGGGTTTGAGTCACGTAGCTGCGGCATACAATAAGCCATTGCTGTTGATTTGGGGAAGTACGGATCCTGGATTGGGATTTGCTGCAGGATACAAAAACAACAATGTACATCACCTTCTTCCCCAAAATTTATCTTGTCATCCTTGTTCAAAGCTGGGTTTCGACGCTTGTCCCCAGGGTCATTTTCGTTGTATGATGGATTATTCTGCCCAAGAAATAAAATTATTGTTGCAAAAATTGCAAGCCAATTCGTTGGGAGGTCGTTAACTTGTTTTTTTTCCTTATTTTCGCGCTTCCATAATTTGGATACTTTTATATAGTGATGAAAACCAATAAAACTATTGTAGGCTTTTCGATTGTTCTGGCACTCGCA
>CAZZKP010000020.1:0-19821 GCA_964654675.1 uncultured Bifidobacterium sp.
CGAGTCGCGGAAGAACCATTCGCTTTTTGTTTGATGGTACGGATGAGGAGTTTTCAAATGTTATAAAGAAATTGGGTGAGACGCCCATCCCAAAATATATCACACGGGGTGTAAAGGAAGAGGAGGAAGCTTGGTATCAGAGTTTGTTTGCCAAGAATGTGGGTGCGGTTGCTGCGCCAGCAGCCCAGTTGCACATAACCCGTGAACTGCAGATGCGCATGGATATCAAAGGCATTCAGTTTGCCGAGATTACATTGCATTTGGGCTTGGGTGCTTTCAGAGAGGTGGAGGTTGAGGATTTGACCAAACACAAGATGGACAGTGAATATTATCGCATTGAGCCTTCGGCTTGTGACGCGGTGAACAATGCCATCACGAACAAAAAACGTGTTGTAGCGGTTGGTGGTAGTGTGATGCGTGCTTTGGAGAGCAGTGTGAGTTCGATGAGCACATTGAATCCCAGTGAGGGATGGACGGACAAGTTTTTGTTTCCGCCACAGGAATTTCATATCGCCAATGCGTTCATCACAAATTTGCACCAGCCGGAATCGCCTTTGTTTATGATGGCTTGCGCGTACACAGATCACAAATTCATGACGGAAGTATACCAAGAGGCGATGAAAGAGGGCTATCGCTTTTTGTGCTACGGCGATGCCATGTTGATCCTTTAATTTGGTCGTTTGGCGGGCAGTTTCATTGAGAAAGTCAGCCTTTTTTAGTATATTTGCACCCCCGTTCTTTTCAATGCCCAGATGGCGAAATTGGTAGACGCACTGTCTTCAGGCGGCAGCTCCGCAAGGTGTGCAGGTTCGAATCCTGTTCTGGGCACCATTTAGTGAAAGAGGGGGGAATAATTGCCCAGTTGGTGAAATTGGTAGACACGCCATCTTGAGGGGGTGGTGATCGTAAGGTCGTGCTGGTTCGAATCCAGTACTGGGCACCAAGGCCCCGGCGACGCAGTCGCCGGGGCCTTTTTCTTTTTATGGCAGAGGGCATTTCGGCCGCGCAGCGGCCGTTATTTTTTAAACCAGCGCGGCCGCAGGCCGTGCGCTATCGCAAACAATACAATCGGAATCGTACCCAGCCAAAACGCCCACCAACTGTGTGTCATCGGCACTTGAGGTGTAAACATGTAACCCACAAATCCTCCAATCATCGCGCCACCCAAATGCCCTTCGTGCGAAATCCGGTTTCGATCGGCCGTTTGAGACATCACAATCGATCCCAGGTTGAACAAAATCACAAAAATCCATCCGGGTATCCCAATTGGAATCAAAAATAAACTCAGCTTTATACCATCGAACCACATCACCGCACACATCAACAACCCCATCACCCCGCCCGATGCACCCACCGCCTGATAATCGGTGTCGGACCTGCGAATGAACCAAGCGTAAAAACCGCCGCCCAACACCGAGGCAATGAAAACCGACAGTGTGATGATTCCCCCTGCCAAATACTCGACCAGCGTGCCAAAAAAGTAAATACCCAAAACATTTAACAACAAATGCATCCATCCGCCATGTACAAATCCCGAACTCAACAGTCGATACCATTCCCGCCGATGTTTGATATTATATGTGCTCAGCATCCATCGATAGGTCATCCCAACATCATTCAACCCCGCAATGAAAATCATCACAAAAGCCCCTATCAACCCATACGAAATTGGGTGTTCCAAATAAAATCCGCCGATCATCATGGTTTAAATAATTTTACTTTGCCTCGGCCTTCCTCTACGACTTTGAATTTGTATGTGGGCTGGGTGAAATAATAAATGTTTCCGCTGTTGTATGCATACCCTTCAAATTGCTTTGTTGGGTTTACGTAAACATCTTGTATTGTAAAGTGGCGCATGTATACATCATCGCTCAGTAGCTCCCTTGCATCCAAACCGCTCCCTTTTTCGCAACTCCAAGAGAAGATGGTGGCCGTGCCGCTGGCATTCAAATAGCCCGAATTCTCCAACCCGCCATACAATTGTCCGCATTGAATGAGCAAATGTTGAATTTCAACGCTGTTGATGGTAAGGTTTAATGCGGGCGTTTTAATCGTGTCTAGACAAACCATTTTGGCGTTCCCATCGAGATGTATTTTGTTGATATTGTGAATGTTAAGCGTGCAACTGGGCAATTCGTTCAAATTGCGTAACCACTTCGCCTTGTTGCGGTCATCCAAAATCAACTCACCATTTTTTACTTCGCTGATGATGCCTTTGAGGGCGTTTTTGCCATAGGTAATTTGCACACTTTGGGGCGAGTTAAAGTCCTGTTTGATGAACAATTGGATGTTGTGTGATGCGTTAATTTGGGTGAAATTTTGCAATGGCCTGGTTTCGGTGACAGTCTCTCCGAAAGATTCCCAGGGTTGTGCACTTTGTTTACAGCCTTGAGAAAGAATCACCAAGAACAGAAAGTACGACAGTACGCGAAAGACAATCCCGCGCTGCTTTTCATTGGGAATGAACCGCTTCGTTTTTGTGATAAATGCAAAAGTTTGTCGCTCCGTCATCACCACAAATTTGGCGAATTGTTCTTACATTCGAGGCATGCGTTGGCTATTCTTATTTTTGGCTTTGGCGATGGGTACGGTGGTATCGGCTCAAGACTTCGACGATGCGGTCAGTCCTGAAGCCCAAGCGGCTGCAGCCATGCGTTCAAAGCGATACCGTGAGGCGGAGAATATTTATCGGAGTTTGTTGCAGCGCAATCCGGAATCCATGACCAACAAACACTTGCTTTCGCACGCGCTTTTGTTGCAACAGCGTTTTTCGGAGTCGGATAGTTTGTTGCGCGTTGCTTACCTCCAAGACTCAACCCATCCGGGTACATACTGGTATTTTGGGATTTCGGCGGAGCGACAGGATCAATATGATCGGGCCTATGGGTTTTTTCGGCGATACATTCAGAAATCAGAACAAAAGCGTTTGCAGGAATTCAATCAGAGTGCTTGGTTGCATGCGGGTTCGGCGTTGCGTCGGAAAATGCATGGACAAGGGATTTCGGTGAATGAGTGGGCCGATATGGTTTATTGTTATGAAAGTTACATGCAGGCACAACCGGCAGATCCTTTGGTAACACAACTGAAGGAGTTCGTTGACGCCGTGCGATTGAGACAGCCCCGTGGGGGTGAAAAGCTTGTGTGGTCGGAACAGTGATTTGACTCTTACCTTTGCAGTATGCCATCGGGCAATAAATCAAAAATCATCAACGATCCCTTACACGGATTCCTTACCATTCCCAATGCGTTGGTGTACGACGTTGTACAGCATCCATATTTTCAGCGTTTGCGAAGAATCAGACAGTTGGGAATGAGCGAATGGGTATATCCCGGAGCAACCCATACCCGTTTTCACCATGCATTGGGGGCGATGAACCTGATGATGAAGGCGGTAGAAACGCTCAAACGCAAAGGAATTGAGATTACAGAAGCAGAGGAAGAAGGCGTGTTGCTGGGAATTTTGATGCATGATATCGGACATGGTCCATACAGTCATACATTGGAGTATACCCTGGCTCAAGGGGTGAATCACGAACGCATAAGTTTGATGTTGATGGAGCGCATGAACCAAGAATTTGGGGGTGCGTTGGATATGGCCTTTGCCATTTTCAAGGGCGAATATGCGGCGAAGCCGTTTTTGCATCAATTGATATCTGGACAGCTCGACATGGACCGTTTGGATTATTTGATGCGCGATAGTTTTTACACAGGTGTGAGTGAGGGGATTGTGGGGGTTGAGCGCCTCATTCACATGTTAAATGTGAAAAATGGGGATTTGGTGGTCGAGGAAAAAGGCATTTACAGCGTTGAGAAATTTTTGGTGGCTCGACGGTTGATGTATTGGCAAGTCTACCTTCACAAGACGGTTTTGGCGGCGGATGCATTGCTGGTGGCAATTTTGCAGCGGGCGAGGGAGATGGCAAAGGAGGGACATGCCCTTGGCAGTTATCATCCGCTGATGCATTTTTTGTTCAAGGATGTGAATCCGGAGGATTTTACGGACGAAGATTTGGATTTGTTTGTGCAATTGGATGACATTGATATAATGTCGGCCATCAAAGAATGGCAATTCCACGAAGACCCCGTTTTAAAAGAGATGAGCAGAAGATTGCTACGCAGACATTTGCCCAAAATCAAGGTTCAGTTGGAGCCGGTATCAGAGGGTTTGAGACAGTTGATGCGTGCACAGGCTGCGTCGGTTTTTGGGGTGAGTGATGAACGGATATTGGATTATTTCGTGCATGTGGGGGTGTTGAAAAATGACGCTTATATCAGTGAGGGTGGGGGAATACGCATCATGAAGAAAGACGGAACGCTGGTGGATGTGGCGGAGGCCAGTGATAATTACAATTTGGCGAGTTTGAAGGATACTGTGACCAAGCATTACATAACATACTGGGAGCAGTGAGACAAAACAAATCAATAGAAAAGGGCGGCAAAACTGGCCAGCACATCCAAAATACACCGAGGGGTGGAAAGTGGGCGAGTAAGTTTGAAGATGCATCAGCAAAGGGCTCAAAGAAGGGCGATGTGCATGCGAAGAAGGCGTTGGGACAGCATTTTCTAAACGACGAAAGCATCGCCCAGCGCATTGCAGACTTGGTGGATGAAGGGATGGATCACGTTGTGGAAATTGGCCCGGGTATGGGGGTGATGACAAAATATTTGTTTCCGCGTTTTGGGGAGAGACTGTTGTGTCTGGAAATTGACGGAGAATCTGTGGAGTATTTGGGAAAGCAGCGATGGGCGGAGGGGTTACAGGTTTGGCATGGTGATTTTTTACAGGCCAAAAATGAGGTTTGGGTGAAGGCCGGAGCGAAGATGGCCTTGGTGGGGAATTATCCATACAACATCAGTACGCAGATTGTGTTTCAGATGCTGGAATGTGGGGTAATGGTGAGTCAGTTCGCCGGAATGTTCCAAAAAGAAGTTGCGGAGCGATTGGCTGCGGGTGAAGGGAACAAGGATTATGGAATTACCAGTATTTTGTTGCAGGCGTATTACGATTGTGAATATGTGTTTACCGTGCACGAGGATTCTTTTAATCCGCCACCCAAGGTGAAAAGTGGGGTGATTGATTGCAGGTTGAAGTCAGAATTGCCCACCTGCGATTATGGAGCGTTAAAATTGGTGGTAAAGACAGCATTTTCTCAGCGCAGAAAGACGTTGGGGAATGCCCTCAAGCCGCTCACAACCTCAAGGTCTGGATTTGTTTTACCGGATGGTTGGTCGGGGATGCGCGCCGAGCAGTTGGGGGTAAGAGATTATTTGAAATTGGCCCAAATTTGGGTCGAAAATTCCTAGTTTCTTATTTGGATTGATTCGCAATAAATGGTTGTAAGTCAAATTTGGTGGGCGGTGAATTATGGATCTTGTGTAGAAAATGCAGTTTTGGTGTGAAATTAATGGTCTCGGCGTTGTAAAACCTTTGCAAAAACTCTAAATTCGCGCATTCAAAATCCCTAAAAAGGCTCAAGAAATGAAGCTTACTTTACCAAAAAACACATTCAACTCATTGACTAAGAAGTTGTTATCATTGTTGATGGCCAGCATGGCCACAGTGATGTCGTTCGCTCAAGCGGCCACAGATGTTATTGCCCCTCCACAGGAATTTGATCCGAGCAGTTGGAATTGGGTAAATATTTTGATTTGTGTGTTGATCTTGTTGATTGTTTTGGTGATTGCGCGCGCTTTCGATATCGGAGGTTTGGCGGAGCGTATCACAGGCAGAAAAATTGTAAGCTCACACAAGGTAAATGGTATCATCGCCTTGGTTTTTCTGATTTTGGGATTGGCGGGTGTATTCTGGGAAATTAGCGCTCACAGCAAATATCTGTTGTTGTGGGATGCGGCTTCTGAGCATGGAGAATCTTTGGATTCTATGTTCATGTGGACATTTGGATTTACCTTCTTTGTATTCATTGTTACGGAGGTATTGTTGTTCTTTTTCATGTTCAAATACTACTACAGAGAAGACCGCAAAGCGGCCTATTTCTTCCACAACAACAAACTGGAAGTAATTTGGACCATCGTTCCTGCGATTGTATTGACTTTTTTGGTATTGCGTGGTTTCAATGTATGGACAAAAATCACCCAAACCCCCAACGAGGATGCTCAAGAAATTGAGGTATTTGCCTATCAGTTTGGTTGGAAAGCTCGTTATGCCGGTGAGGACAAGAAAATGGGTGAAAGCAGTTATGTATTGATTTCGGGCACCAACCCATTGGGATTGGCCGTTGATACTGAGGCAGATAAATTGGCTGCAACGTTAACAGGTGAAGTGGTTGAGTTGGAAGCAAAAGTGGCTGCAGCGGACGATTCTACAAAAATTTGGCGCAGTGCATTGGATAAAATGGAAGCTACCGGTTTGAACAAAACCTATGTTACCGAGTACAAGGCGCTTCGCGAAAAAGTGTTGGACGCAGAGAGCGGTGCTTATGTTCGTCAAATGAAGAAGGAGATCAAGCGCAAAGAGACCAACTTGAAACGTATTGCTGCATTCAAGAGCAAGCCTGAAATCTTCAACAAAGAATCAAACGACGACCGTGTAACCACAGAAATCGTTTTGGTAAAGAACAAACCTTATATGTTCCGCTTCCGTGCAAGAGACGTGATTCACTCTGCATACATGCCTGAATTCCGCGCACAAATGAACTGCGTACCAGGTATGAGCACAGTATTCCCATTCACGCCAATCAAGACAACTGCAGAGGCCAAAGCATCTAAGGGAAATCCGAATTTTGAATACTATTTGTACTGTAACAAAATTTGTGGCGCAGCGCACTACAACATGAAGATCAAAATCACTGTCGTAGGTTCTGAGGCTGAGTATAATACATGGTTGGCCGCACAGGCGAAAATGGTAGCTCCTGCAATGGAAGCTGCACCTGCTGCTGCGGATTCAACTGCCGTTTCACCCGCAGCGGTTGCTGCCAATTAATCAAAAAAAGAATCATATTCATATGAGCACTGCAACATTACACGCCGATCCGCACACCCACGATCACCATCACAAAGAATCGTTCATCAGTAAGTACGTATTCTCGATGGATCACAAGATGATCTCAAAGCAATTCTTGATTACAGGAATTATTATGGGTATCATCGGAATGGGTATGTCCTTGTTATTCCGTTTGCAATTGGCTTGGCCTGATGAGCAATTCGGACTTTTAGAGATGTTGTTGGGTAAATGGGCCGTTGATGGCAAGTTGGACCCTAACTTCTACATGGGTTTGGTTACGATTCATGGTACCATCATGGTATTTTATGTATTGACCGCAGGTTTGAGTGGTACATTTAGTAACCTACTCATTCCCTTGCAGTTGGGTGCACGTGACATGGCGTCGCCATTCATGAACATGTTGAGCTATTGGTTCTTCTTCTTGTCTAGCGTGGTTTTGTTGATCTCCGTTGGGGTTGAAACAGGTCCAGCGTCAGGTGGATGGACGGTTTACCCGCCTTTGAGTGCATTGGAAAAAGCCATGCCAGGTTCAGGTTTGGGTATGACTTTGTGGTTGGTAGCCATTGCATTGTTCATTATCTCTGCCTTGTTGGGTGGTATCAACTACATTTCTACTGTATTGAACCAGCGTACAAAAGGCATGAGCATGAACCGTATGCCATTGACCATTTGGGCGTTCTTCTTCACCGCAATTTTGGGATTGTTGTCGTTCCCAGTATTGTTGGGCGCAGCATTGTTCTTGATTTTTGACCGTAGTTTCGGAACGTCTTTCTACTTGAGCGATATCTTCTTGGAAGGTGTCGGCGCTCTGGAAAACGTGGGTGGTAGTCCAGTTTTGTACCAACACTTGTTCTGGTTCTTGGGTCACCCAGAGGTATACATCATTTTGATGCCTGCATTGGGTATTACATCTGAAGTAATTTCAACCAACGCCCGTAAGCCAATCTTTGGTTACACAGCGATGGTTATTTCGTTGATGGGTATTTCGGTGTTGTCGTTCATCGTATGGGGACACCACATGTTCATCACGGGCATGAACCCATTCTTGGGGTCTGTCTTCATGATCTTGACGTTGATCATTGCGGTTCCATCTGCGGTGAAAGCGTTTAACTACTTAACTACTCTGTGGCGCGGTAACTTGCGTTATACCCCTGCGATGTTGTTCTCTATCGGATTGGTGAGTTTCTTCATCTCTGGTGGTTTGACAGGTATCTATTTGGGTAACGCGGCCATGGACATTCAATTGCACGACTCATACTTCGTGGTGGCACACTTCCACTTGGTAATGGGTAGCGCAGCAATTTTTGGTATGTTCGCGGGTATTTATCATTGGTTTCCACGTTTGTATGGTCGAATGATGAACAATACGTTGGGTTATTTTCACTTCTGGATCACCTTCATTACTGCTTACTTGGTATTCTTCCCGATGCACTTTATGGGCTTGGCCGGTGTACCTCGTCGTTACTATCAGTTCACATTGGTAGAGGATTTCAGCGTATGGATGGACGTGAACAAGTTGATCACTATTTCTGCGATTGTGGGTGGATTTGCGCAGTTGTTGTTCTTGTATAACTTCTTCGTGAGCATTTTCCGTGGTAAGAAAGCCGATCAGAACCCGTGGTTATCCAATACATTGGAGTGGACATCACCCATTGATGTTCGTTTGCACGGCAACTGGCCTCATGAATTGCCAACTGTGTATCGTGGTCCTTACGAATACAGTCGCCCAGACCGCGAATTGGATTACTTCCCTCAAAATGAAGAAGATCCTACTGCACCTGAGGTATTGCATATTGATGAGAAAGAGGTCGCCAAAGAAGAAGCGCCAGTTGAAAACAGCGTATTCTTTGCAGCTATCAAGCGTGTTTTCGGTTTGAGCCGTTAATGCCTCGCAGCAACGATAAGATATTAAACATATACAGACGAATGGGTTTACTTACCTGTTCGTCTGTTTTTTTATTGTTCTTTTTTGGTGGATTGGTTCGTGCCACGGGTAGTGGGATGGGCTGTCCGGATTGGCCCAAGTGTTTTGGCTTGTGGGCGCCGCCCATTTGCGAGTGTAAGTTGCCTGCCAATTACCAGCAAGTATTCTTGGAAAAGCGGTTGCAAAAGGTTGAGCGATTTGCCAAAGTATTGATTTCTTTTGGCATGAAAGAATCGGCGACTTTGTTGTTGAACGATAAAAGTATCCAGGCGCCGGAGGCGTTTGATCCGATAAAGGCTTGGATCGAATATATCAACCGTTTGTTCGGGGTGCTGAGCGGTTTTTTTGCGATGGCATACTTTGGCATGGCGGTTTGGTTTAGAGGGAGGATAAGCTCCGGGAAGGGATGGGGCTTAGGGGCCTTGTTTTTACTGCTTTTGAATGGATGGCTTGGCAGTTTGGTGGTCGCAACCAATTTGTTGCCAGGTGTGGTGACGGTTCATTTTGTGCTTAGCTTTTTGTGTTTGTTCGCCTACATGGTTTCTTTGCATAAGGCGGTGCCCTTTCAATTTGAAGGACTCGATTTGCTTAAACGAAAGCAATGGTTTGGTTTGTGGGTATCGGTTTTTTTCATCGTGATTATCGGAGCATGGAGCCGTGAGCAAGTGGATGCTTTGCGGTATGCGGGTCAATTGTATGTAGACGGAGATACGGAAGGATTTTTGGGATGGGGCATGCTCAATGTTTTTGACATGGACTGGGTGTTCGCCCTACATCGGTATCTGCCCTTTTTGATATTGGGTTGGATGATTTGGTTGATGCGCAAATTGTCAAAAGGCCAGCGGGGACAGAAATTGCCCATTTCGCATCCCTACATGACAATCGCTTTGCTTTGTGCATCGCAAATTTCAGTGGGCGTGATTCATATTTGGTTTGTTGTACCAGCATGGGCACAAGTCGTGCATGTTGTGGTGGGTAGCGCACTTATTACCTATATCTTTGCAGTGTATTTATCGGCCCGTTCAAATCAGCCATCATAATCGCATGAATTCCACGTTAAAAGCTTTCGGACAATTGATCAAGTTTCGCTTGACCAGCAGTGTTGCCGCAACGTCGGTTTTTGGTTATTTGTTGGGATGCAAATTGAATTCGGACCACTCATTCACAGAATTGTTCGATTGGTCGGTGTTTATTGGGGTATTGATTGGCGGAATGCTGGTTGTTTTTGCCTCGAACGGACTGAATCAAATCATCGAAAAGGAAAATGACGGGAAGATGGATCGCACGAGTAACCGTCCGATCGTGGAAGAGAGAATCACCCTTTCTCAAGCAATCATTTTTTGCTGGGTAACCGGCATCGCTGGTATCGTATTGTTGTCGCTAACGGTGCCATTTGTGGCCGTGTTTTTATCGGGACTATCGCTGGCATTGTATGTGTTCGTTTACACGCCAATGAAGCAAACGAGTAACATCGCGGTTATGATTGGGGCGATTCCAGGTGCGTTGCCTCCGTTGATCGGATACACGGCGGTGGTGGGTAGAATCGATGAACCCGGTATGATGTTGTTTTTGGTTCAGTTCTTTTGGCAGTTTCCGCATTTCTGGTCGATTGCATGGATGTTGCATGACGATTATCAAAAGGCAGGGTATTGGATGTTGCCATCGAGCGGCGGACGCGATAAAAAGAGCGCCTACCAAATCTTAATTTACACTGTTTTGTTAATCATCATCAGTATGACGCCCGTTTATTACGGAATGTGCAGTGTACGGGCTTTGATTGTGATATTGCCCATTTCTTTGTGGGTATTGTCTAAGGCATTTGCGTTGTTTAGGTCGCTAGAAATAGCGGATGCCCGGAAGTTGTTATACTCTACCTTGATTTACACACCCGTGGTGTTTTTAGGATATATATTTTTTTAAAAGATGGCAAACAGTTCCCCGAAGAAAGTGAAAGATCCGGCGCCGTTGATCGCGCCGTTCAAAATGAATTTATGGTTGTTCATGTTGGCGAGTTCAATGTTGTTCGCAGCTTTTGTGAGTGCCTACATCGTGGCTCGCCCTGATGCAGAAGCAAAGCAACTTTGGACATCGTTTGATTTACCCATTTACTTTTTTTACTCATTGATCATAAGCATACTGAGTTCAGTAACTGTGCAAATGGCGACTCAAGCTGCAAAAAAAGATGAGTTGGCAAGAAACAAGGGTTTGATTGCGGTTACATTGGTGTTATCGGTGTTGTTCTGCTACTCTCAGTACCTTGGATGGTCAAGGATGGTGATGCAAGATTTGACCTTTGTCAATGCCCGACCTGAACACATATCAGCAAGTTACGTTTGGGTCATCACTGTTTTACACTTCATACACATTCTTGGTGGAATCATTTTGTTGGCAGTTGCACAGGTGAAGTCATTCCGACTTGAAATCCATAAAAAACAAATCACGTTCATGTCAATTACCAATACTTATTGGCATTTTGTTGGACTTCTGTGGTTTATATTGTATTTATTTCTTTATTTCGCAAGGTAATTTTTCCCAATGGCAAATCATACAACAACACAAGCATCGTTTGAAAACCAACCCACTTGGGCAGGAGGTCGTTCTCCTTTCAACGTGAGTTATGGAAAATTGATGATGTGGATCTTCCTTTTATCGGATGCATTCACTTTTTCATCATTATTGGTACAATATGGTACACAGCGTTTTTCGAACGTAGTTACTCCGATCACAACCAAATGGCCAGATCCAGCATCCATTTTTAATCACTTTCCAGGCATGCATGGATTTCACTTGCCATTGTTGTTTGTGAGTGTGATGACATTCATCCTGATCTTGAGTTCTGTAACGATGGTATTGGCTGTAGAAGCGGGTCATCGTAATAGCAAGAAGGAAGTGGCAAAATTCATGATTTACACCATTTTTGGTGGATTGGCGTTCTTGAGCTGTCAAGCTTGGGAGTGGTATACCTTCATCCATGAAGGAGCTCGTTTGGATGGCAATACTTTTGGCATTACCAAGCAAGGATACGACCACTTACACAGTGTGGGTTTTGGAAGTCATTTTGAGTGGTTGGAGGGTGACAGAACCTTTGGGCCTGTACCTTTTGCGGCGTTGTTCTTTATTGTAACGGGTTTCCACGGTTTCCACGTATTTAGTGGTGTTGTGATTAACGTTGTGGTCTATATCATGACCGTTCGCGGTGTATTTGAACGTCGCGGTCATTATGAAATGATCGAAAAGGCTGGTTTGTATTGGCACTTCGTAGATCTAGTGTGGGTATTCGTATTTACTTTCTTTTATCTTATCTAATTGTAAATCATCATCAGTATGGAATTCTATAATAAACCTGGAGAGTACGACGCGATCAATTACGTTCCTCATACCGAAAGTCACGGTACCAAGGAACTTTGGAAAACGTTTTGGTTGTTGTTGGGCATTACCCTTTTTGATTTCATGATTTATTTCGTGATGCCGGCGAGTGGCTTGAGAAACTTTATATTCATCTTTTTCGGTTTGGTTAAGGCTTACTTCATCGTGGGTGCTTTCATGCACTTGAAGCACGAGAAGGTGACTTTGGCCTTGATTATTTTGGTACCCACCATTTTCATTTGCGGATTAATTATCGGACTGTTGTACGAAGGATCTGCTTTGGAAGTGATGAAGTCGATGTAATCCATGAGCAATATTGGCAACAAATTTAAAATGGCCGCAATTGCGGCCATTGTCATTTTACCAATCATAGGTATCTTGATGTTGGCCCGCGCGAAGTGGGTTCATCAAGAATTGCCGTATTTGGGTGAAACCGTTGTTGCTGCGGATGGCAAGAAGGAATATCATACGGTAAGCGATATACAGTTAATCAATCAACATGGGCAGCCCATTGGTTTGGATGATTTTGATTCTTGCATCATCGTGGCAAATATCTTTTTTGCCTCTTGTGCGGAAGTTTGTCCAGCCATGAACAAACAGGTTCAGGTAATGGCAGAAGAATTCAGGCCGTTTCCCAATGTGAGATTTTTAACCGTTACCATTGATCCTGAAAGAGATTCTGTACCAGTTTTGGCGAAATATGCCGACGCATACAATGCGGACTTATACAAAAGAACGTTTGCCACGGGAAGTAAGCGTGAGATTTATGATTGGGTCATAAATGATCTATTGCTTGCTACTGAACAGAGGGGGCAGGATTTTATTCATGATGATCGAGTGGTGATTATCGATAAGGCGAGGCATATTCGCTCAATTTTAGAGACATCGGGCAAGAACTATACGCAGAAGTTGGAAAGAGTAAAACGGATACAGGACGACATTAATAATTTATTATATGAATACAGAAAAAACGACTTGGATAAGTGACAAGGGATTTTTCCGCTTGGTAGTGATCATCACCATTGCTGTGATGGGATTGGTTACTTTGTTGCAGTATTTGCCGGCAGAGATGCGTCCAACGGCAGAATTTGCCAAAGTGCTGCCTTTCGTGAACGCCACATTAAATTCGTTGGTGTCAATTGCCTTGGTCTTGGGATTGTTGGCCATAAAATCTGGGAAGAAAGGTGTTCATCAGGCCTATATGCTAACAGCTTTTATCCTTTCAACGGTTTTCTTATTGAGTTATGTTACCTACCATACGTGCACGGAGCATACGGTTTTTGGGGGCGAGGGAGCTGAGAAATATGCGTATTATGTCATTTTAGCGAGCCATATCATTTTGGCTGCGGCTGTGTTGCCGATGGTATTATATACGATGTATTACAGCACTTCAGGCAATTTTGTAAAGCACAAGAAGTGGGCAAAGGTAACCTTCCCGATATGGTTGTATGTTTCAGTGACAGGTGTGATCGTGTATTTTATGATTGCTCCTTATTATCCATTTAAATATTATCCCTTTTAATATGAAACGTTGGTTGGCGACATTCGCTCTGATAGTATTTTCTGGAATGACTGTTTACGCTCAATGTCCGATGTGTAAAGCCGCATTGACGATGGACAGAGATCATTCAAAAAGCAAGCCGATTGTTGGAAATGGAATCAACAAGGGTATTTTAATGCTTCTTGCCACACCCTACATTTTGGTAGGAACTGCGGGTGTTTTCTTTTATCAATATAAAAGAAAGCAAAAAAATGCTCGCTAAACGACCTGGATTGGTTCCTTTTTTGGCATGTAAATGTCCAAAGTGTGGAAAAGGAAGAGTTTTTAACAATGGATTGATTTCAGTAAAGTTTGCTGAGACGCGATATGCATGTCCATCATGCAATTTTTCGTTTGAGCCGGAGCCGGGATTTTTCTATGGTGCGATGTATTTCAGCTATGCGCTGATTGTGGGATTGATAATTACTTGCAGTATCATTTTCTATGTTGCTGGGATATTTGATTACGCAATTGTGGGCATTCCTACAACCATAATTCTGATGGTCCCCTTGTTATTTAGATACAGTAGGATGATGATGTTGTATATTGTTTATCCTTTGATGTACAAGGAGAAATTTTACGGAAAGGCTTAATTGATTCTCAAGCTAATGGGTACTTGAAAGTATGCATTGATATTTTTTCCTTCATGGGTAGCGGGTATCCATTTGGGGCATAGGTAAAAGATGCGAATGGCTTCTTTCCCAAATTCAGGGCAAGCGCTACTGCCCTCAATGATTTGACACCTACTTACGAATCCGTTTCTATCTACCATGAAGCGTATCAGCACATATCCATTTATTTCTGATTCTAGGCATCTACTGGGATAAACAAATTCATCGGAAACGTAGCGTAAGAAAAGATCTTCGCCACCCAAGAATCTCGCACTTTTTATTTCCTTGTTCGGAATGAGGGTGTCGTTTTGCATACTTTCGGGAGTCGGAAGTAAGGCAGATAATTCCATCAATACGAGACAGTTTTCGCGGATAACTTTACCCTTACTCGACTTGTAGGGGGTGAATGGGATTTTATAAAGGGTGGCGATTAATTTGTTAAGCAAAGTGGTATCAGAAATGTTGCTATCGAAAATTTCGGCGAAATGAATTTTTCCCTTTTTCCCAACTTTTAGATTTAGAAGAAAGACCAATTTCCCTTGTTTATCAACTTGTTGATTAAGCTCAGGAATGTTGGTTTTTACGATGCTGTCAAGTGCTTTCCATCCCATGATGGGTTCTGGTGAACCTTTACGACGCCACCAATTCACGTGTTGTTTGGATAAAACAGGGGGTTTGGCGATATGTTGGTTTTTTAGTGGAGCGAAGGCAATGGAACCAAAATTATCCATTGATTTTAGATTGCCGATGGTTCCAACCGAGAAAAGAAGAACAACCCAAAGGAGGTGTTTTGCATTTTGACCAATGAATTTGATCAATCCTTTTGTGTTGGTGATCATTGAAATGGAATTGCGGAAAAAATCCGAGGGTGTTTCATGATGGTTGATCCTGTGTTGCATATCGATTGATCGTTTTTGTGGTAATTGTAATGGGGTAATTCAAAAATAGGATAAAAGTGATGGAGTTTGGTTGATACTTGGATTTGGTATATTCTGTATTGGGTTTGGTTTATACTGTATTGGGGTATGTGATCGGTTATCTTGGAATTGCTGGATGCGTAATAAACATGCCGGCCGGGGTTCCCCCGGCCGGCATGTTTAATTGATAGGAATGATAAATTGATTTAAATGGAATTTGCAATCATTATGAATTGCAATGCTCCATTTCGCCTAGGGCGCGTTGAATTAGTCGGGTTGAACCGCTAAAATCTCTTCACCACCGGCCATTTTTGCCCGAATTTTGGCTTCGATTTCGGCCATCATTTCTGGATTGTCTTGGATGAGTTCTTTCACCGCATCTCGTCCTTGGCCTAGTTTTGTGGTGTCGTAACTATACCAGCTGCCGCTTTTTTGAATGATGTTTGCATCTACTGCGATGTCCAATACTTCACCGGCTCTACTGATTCCTTTGCCATACATAATGTCGAATTCAACGACTTTGAAAGGTGGAGCCACCTTGTTTTTTGCCACTTTCACTTTTGTTCGATTGCCCATGATATCGTCGCCGTCTTTGATTTGTGCATTTCTGCGAATATCCAAACGGATAGAGGCATAGAATTTCAATGCATTACCACCGGTTGTAGTTTCAGGGTTTCCGAACATCACACCAATCTTTTCACGGAGCTGGTTGATGAAAATACAAATACAACCTGTTTTGCTGATAGTTCCTGTTAACTTTCTTAACGCTTGGCTCATCAATCGAGCGTGTAATCCCATTTTGCTATCACCCATGTCGCCTTCAATTTCTGCGCGTGGCACCAATGCGGCTACAGAATCGATGACCAACACATCGATTGCACCCGAGCGAATTAGGTTGTCGGCAATTTCAAGCGCCTGTTCCCCATCATCGGGTTGAGAGATCAAAAGATTGGAGGTGTCGATACCTAAATTTTCTGCATAGAGTTTATCGAATGCATGTTCTGCATCAATAAATGCACAAATTCCGCCTTTTTTCTGTGCTTCAGCGATGGTATGCAGAGCGATCGTTGTTTTACCGCTGCTTTCTGGTCCGTAAATTTCAATAATTCTACCCCTGGGGAAACCACCAACGCCCAACGCCAAATCCAAACCAAAGGAACCGGTAGAAATTACGTCTACCACAACGCTGCGCGTATCGTCCATCTTCATCACCACGCCCTTGCCATAGGTTTTCTCCAAACGTTCTATGGTTTGTTTGAGGGCCTTCATTTTTTCTTGCTGTTCACTCATAACTATATGTTTTAATTATCCGTTTAAATGTTCTTTCTGACTTCAAAACTAACAATATTGTTTATATAATTGTCAAATATATGATTAAAATTTTATCAACAATGAGAAAAAGCACAGAAAAAGGGGTGGATTTGCGCATTTTGCAAAACAAATTATTGACCAATGGAAAAACTGCAATGGATAACAGTGAATTATTGGTTTTGGTTTTGGGTAATGGGAGAAAGACGGCGAGATCGAGGCATTTGGGGGAGCGGTTGTGGAATTATTGCAATGGTGATTTGCGGAGTTTGGGTCAGATGAGCATGGAAGAATTGTTGCAGGTTGATGGTTTGGGGTCGGCGGGGGTTGTGACTTTGGCTGCGGCGTTTGAATTGGGTAGGCGCAGGGTAATAGAGGAGCCAAAAGCGAGGCAGGTCCGAAATCCATCGGAAGCAGTGGCCGTATTTCGTCCGTTGTTTGTAGATTCGGTGGTGGAGAGTTTTTACGTGGGTTATTTGAATCGAGCAAATCGGATTTTGCGCATGGAATGTGTAAGTATTGGAGGAATGGCTGGCACGGTGGTGGATGTTCGTTTGGTATTTAAACGGGCATTGGAACTGCGGGCCACGGGTTTGGTTTTTAGTCACAATCATCCCTCTGGGAATGATTCGCCGAGTGATGCGGATCGCAAGTTAACAAAGCAATTTGTGGAGGCGGGTAGGTTGTTGGATATCGTAGTCATAGACCATATAATTATCGCTGGCTCGAGGTATTTTAGTTTTGCAGAAGAGGGAACATTGAATCAGATCTAACTTGTCTGTTTAAGAGCTGTTGAAAAATTGAAAAAAATGTCTAAATCATGTTGTTATGTGGTTCTGAATTCTTGAGGAAACGTTAAATTTGCATACTTATGAACCAATTCAACGCCCTTTATTCGGAGTCGTTTTCGGACCGTCACATCGGACCAAGACAAAGTGATTTGAATGCCATGCTTGCCACCATTGGTGTGAAAAGTTTGGATGAGTTGATCAGCCATGTTGTTCCTAGCAACATCCGATTGCCTAAACCTTTGAATGTTGAGGCCGCAATAAGTGAAGTAGAATTCTTGTCGATGTTGCGCAAAAAAGCATCAAAAAACAAGATGTACAAGAATTATATCGGGATGGGATATTACAACACCCACACCCCGGGAGTGATTTTGCGTAACATCATGGAAAATCCAGGATGGTATACCCAATACACGCCTTACCAAGCAGAAATCAGCCAAGGTCGTTTGGAAGCTTTGTTGAATTACCAGACGATGGTCATTGACCTTACCGGAATGGAATTGGCCAATGCATCGTTGTTGGACGAGGGTACTGCGGCTGCGGAGGCGATGAATATGTTTTACGGGTTGGACAAAAAGAGTGCGGCACATCGCTTTTTTGTAGACAACAGCGTATTCCCTCAAACCGTTGATATCTTGATTACTCGCGCAGAGCCTATCGGCATTGAGATTGTTCGAGGCGATTACAAAACTTTTACGGCTGATGCATCTTTTTTTGGTGCATTGGTGCAATATCCAAATGCTGATGGTAGTATTGAGGATTATAGACATTTCGTGAACGGATGCAAGGCGGTGAATGTGAAAACCTGTTTTGCTTCCGATTTGATGGCTTTGACATTGTTAACCCCTCCGGGTGATTTTGGCGCGGATTGCGTGGTTGGAAATACCCAGCGTTTTGGTGTGCCTTTGGGTTTTGGCGGACCTCATGCTGCGTTTTTTGCCACCAAGGACGAGTTCAAGCGTTCGATTCCCGGTCGGATCATCGGTGTTTCTGTAGATGCACAAGGAAATCGTGCGTTGCGTATGGCTTTGCAGACCCGTGAGCAGCACATCAAACGTCAGAACGCAACCTCTAACATTTGTACTGCCCAGGTATTACTGAGTATCATGGCCGGTATGTATGCTGTTTATCATGGTCCCGACGGATTAAAGAAAATCGCTCAGCGCATTCATGCTTTGGCGGTTTCTTTGGGTGATGCGATCGTAAAAACGGGCAACGGAGTTTACAGTTTACAACACGATCATTTCTTCGATACAATTTTGGTGAAGGTGCATCGAACCGAGACCATTCAGGCATTGGCTTTGGCCGAAGGCATCAACTTGCGCTATCAAGATGGAGCGGTGGGGATTTCCGTTGATGAGACGACCACGATGTCCGATGTGGAGAAACTGGTGAGCATTTTCGCCCGCGGCGTTGAGAATACTGCTGCAAAAACTGAAGGTTCTGTATCACATAAATTGCCGACGGCCTTGGTTCGTGAAAGCAATTTCATGTTACATCCTGTTTTTAACCGTTATCATTCAGAGCATGAAATGTTGCGTTATATCAAATCGTTGGAGGCCAAAGATTTGAGTTTATGTCATTCCATGATTTCTTTGGGTAGTTGCACCATGAAGTTGAATGCAACCACCGAAATGATTCCAGTGACATGGCCCGAGTTCAACAGTTTGCACCCATTTGTCCCAATGGATCAAGCGAAGGGTTACTTGGAAATCATTGAAGAATTGAACAAGGATTTGAGTGAGATTACTGGGTTTCACACGATGAGTATGCAGCCAAATTCTGGGGCTCAGGGTGAGTATGCTGGTTTGATGGTAATTCGCGAGTATTTCAAGGATCGTGGTGAATCGCACAGAAACATCGCGTTGATTCCATCGAGTGCACATGGAACCAACCCAGCATCAGCGGTGATGGCGGGTATGCAGGTGGTAGTATCGCAGTGTGACGAAAACGGAAATATAGACGTGGAGGATATCCGTGCAAAAGCCGAGCAATACAAAGACAATTTGGCTTGTTTGATGGTTACCTACCCAAGTACGCATGGGGTGTTTGAAGCGGCGATTACAGAATTGACAGATATCATTCACCAGTACGGTGGACAGGTGTACATGGATGGTGCGAACATGAATGCGCAGGTGGGATTGACATCCCCCGGAATGATCGGGGCCGATGTGTGTCACTTGAACTTGCATAAGACCTTCTGCATTCCTCACGGTGGGGGTGGACCAGGTATGGGTCCGATCGGAGTGGCCAAGCACTTGGCTCCGTATTTACCAGGTCATGCCGTGGTAGATATGGGTCCTGAAAAGGCGATGCATGCAGTGAGCGCGGCTCCTTGGGGCAGTGCCAGCATTTTGTTGATCAGCTATGCTTACATCAAGATGATGGGTGGCGAGGGGTTGACAA
>CAZZKP010000021.1:0-19572 GCA_964654675.1 uncultured Bifidobacterium sp.
GCCGCAAAAAGACCCTCAAACTCGCCAAAGGTTACTTTGGTCGTCGTAAAAACGTATGGACCGTTGCCAAAAACGCGGTAGAAAAAGGTTTAACCTATGCCTACCGTGACCGCCGTGTTAAGAAACGCGAATTCCGCTCTCTGTGGATCGTGCGTATCAACGCTGCTTGTCGTATCAACGGTGTGAGTTACAGCAAATTCATGGGTAAGCTCAACAGCAGTGCCCTTGAAATCAACCGCAAAGTCCTCGCCGATTTGGCGATGAATGATCCAGCCGGCTTCAAAGCGGTTTTCGATCAGATCATGAAAGGATAATCAGCGCGCTGATATCAATCACCTTCCAAAAATCCCCTCGTTGCCAAACGAGGGGATTTTTTTATTTAGAATCCCACAAGGTATAGGTCCGGATATTTCCTCTCGACTGGAAATTGATTGCCAATACATCAGAGAAAATGGCCCTAAACATCGTCTTCTTGGCTGTGTTGTACTGGTATTCCACCTCGTTGTTTAATCCCACCCGCTGAATTTCTGTCAAAGGCTGCGTGCCATTGGCCGCTGCCGCTTGCGCATATTCATTGCACTCCTCCAATAAAATGGGCTTTTCATAAACCCCCGCAGCATTCTTGGTGAAAATCTTGACCGTATTTTTGGTGCCCGCAGGTCGTTCCGTGGTTAAATTCCCCTGCAAATACATGTCCTCCCCACTAAATGGAGACCGAACCGGTTTCACGCGGATGTATTCGCCATCCTCCCGAATCGTATCATCGCACAAATCAAAAAGATAATTGATATCCTCCATCGCCAGTCGACGAATGATTTTCTCATTGTTCAATCGCAATCGTTCTTCATCGAACTTTTCCGAAGTAATCAGGGCGGCGGTCGCTTGCTTGGAAATGCTACTCATAAGAGCATCCCTGAAAATGGTCCAGTTCACCAATTCCTCCACCGCACCACGATTGTTGAACTTAATTCGCAACGGTTGTTGCTGAATGCTGTTGGCATTCTTCCAAGGTTTACTGCCAGTCGCATCGCCGTAATAGCCCACGTCAAAAGTGTTTACGCCCTCGGCACGGGAAAAAATCAAGTAGCAAGTATCCAGCTTTACATCCAGAAAGTAATCGTTTTCATTGGTGATGTATTCTTGGGTAATTAACTGATAAATAAATTGTTGCTTATTGAAAATGGTAGAAATGGGGTAGAGGGTGTCTGGTTTTGTTGCCCCCTGTCCCTTAACTGGATTGATTGTCAAACAGAAGGCGATGCCCAATACCGCAAATAGGGTCGCTTTATTTTTTTTGCGTTCAACAGGTGAAATGGGATTGGCGAAGGGTAGGAAAGTCATGGTTGGGTTCAAAGACGACCTACCCTTGCAAATCGTTTGCCAAAGATGTTAAACTTTGGCTGAGGGTTTATAAACTTTCAAAAATGAGTTCAGAACCGGCCAAATCTACGGTAACGTTTCCGTGGTTTGACAGTTTTCCCATCAGGATCTGTTTGCTCAATTCATCCAGAATTCGCTTCTGCAATACCCGTTTTAGGGGTCGCGCACCAAACTGCGGATCGTAACCCAATTGTGATAACCAATCGATGGCATCCGATGTCACCTTGAGGGTGATGCCATTTTCTTTCAATCGTTCCACAATCATGTCGACCTGCAATTCCACAATGCGATGAATCTCATTTCTGCCCAAGGGCTCAAACATCACCACTTCATCAATGCGATTTAAAAATTCCGGACGGATACTGCGCTTCAACATATCAAAGACCTCGCTCTTGGCACTTGCCACAATCGCATCTCGGTCGCCCGTATCGATGTGCTCAAATTTCTCGCGAATGACCTCAGAACCCAAATTGCTTGTCATGATGATGATCGTATTCCTGAAATTCGCTGTGCGGCCTTTGTTGTCGGTCAAACGACCGTCGTCTAGCACTTGCAAAAGGATGTTAAAGACATCGGGGTGGGCTTTTTCTATTTCATCCAACAACACAACGCTGTAGGGTTTGCGGCGAATGGCCTCGGTTAGCTGACCTCCTTCATCGTATCCAACATAACCCGGAGGGGCACCCACCAATCGGCTTACGGTATGCTTCTCCTGGTATTCGCTCATGTCGATCCGAACCATGGCATTGTCCGTATTGAACAAAAATTCCGCGAGGGCTTTGGCGACTTCGGTCTTACCCACACCAGTAGTTCCAAGGAAAATGAAACTTCCGATGGGTTTTTTGGGGTCTTGTAGTCCGGCGCGGCTTCTTCGAATGGCATTGGATAGGGCGGAGATGGCTTCTTCCTGGCCTACCACGCGCTTGTGAAGTTCCATTTCCAAGGTGAGGAGCTTTTCGCGTTCGCTTTGCAACATGCGATTGACAGGAATGCCTGTCCATCGACTCACGACTTCAGCAATGTCTTCGGCGTCCACTTCTTGTTTCACCATCAGTTGCCCGTTGCGAGAATCGCCCAATTTCAGGCTCAAGCTGAAGAGGTCTTCTTCATTCTTTTTGATCAGACCGTAACGAATTTCCGCCACGCGGCCATAATTTCCGTCGCGCTCGGCCTGATCGGCTTCAATTTTCAAGGATTCGATGGTGGCTTTCTTCTGTTGAATCTGGCTCAACACGCCTTTTTCATTTTCCCATTGGGCATTGAGCGCGTTGCGTTTTTCACTCAAGTTTGCGATGTCTTCATTGAGTTTATTCAATTTGGAGGTGTCGCTTTCCCTTTTGATGGCTTCTCTTTCGATTTCCAATTGCATGATTCTGCGATTCATTTCATCGAGTTCCTCAGGCACAGAATCCATTTCTAAGCGAAGTTTTGATGCGGCTTCATCCAACAAGTCGATGGCTTTGTCTGGCAAAAAACGATCGTTGATATAGCGCTGACTCATTTCCACGGCAGAAATAATGGCTTCGTCCTTGATGCGCACTTTGTGATGCACCTCATATCGCTCTTTTAAGCCGCGCAAGATGGAAATGGCTTCTTGGGTATCGGGTTCTTCCACCAACACCTTTTGGAAACGACGTTCCAAGGCTTTGTCGGTTTCGATATATTTCTGGTATTCGGCGAGGGTTGTTGCACCAATGGCGCGCAGTTCCCCCCGTGCCAACGCCGGTTTTAAGATATTGGCGGCATCCATGGCGCCTTCACTGCGTCCTGCACCCACCAAGGTATGAATCTCGTCAATGAAGAGCACGACTTCGCCCGCGGCGTTGGTGACTTCCTTTACCACGGCTTTCAAACGTTCTTCAAATTCTCCTTTGTACTTCGCTCCTGCGACCAATGCACCCAAATCCAAGCTGTAAATCACCTTTGATTTCAAGTTCTCAGGGACATCGCCGCGAATGATTCGCATCGCCAAACCCTCAGCGATGGCGGTTTTTCCCACCCCAGGTTCGCCAATCAATACCGGGTTGTTTTTGGTTCTACGGGATAAGATCTGCAACACCCTTCGGATTTCCTCATCCCTACCAATCACGGGGTCTAATTTTCCCTCCCTTGCCATTTGATTTAAATTGAGGGCAAACTTTTTTAAGGAATTAAACTGATTTTCATCCGTTTGAGAATTCACCTTGTTGCCGCCACGCAAGGCGAGAATCGCTTTAAACAGATCGGCGCGCTTTAGACCGGCGTCTTTTAATATGTTGGCCGCTGCATCTTTTCCATCCAGGATTCCCAACAGCAAATGCTCGTTGGTGACAAATTCATCCTTCATTTCCCCCATGGCCTTTTCCGCGGCGGTGGTTGCTGAATGCAAGGCTTGAGATAAAAATACCTGTCCGCCCTCTACCTTGGGAAGACTTTGTATTGAAGCATTTACGGCTTGTTCAATGCGCGAGAGGTTTGCACCGAGTTTACCTGTGATAAACTGCATGGTTTCCTCATCGTCTGATATCATTGCCGCCAACAAGTGGACCGGTTCCATCGCCTGCTGTTTGTTGGCGATCACCAGTTGCTGTGCCTTTGACAATGTGTCCTGCGCTTTGATGGTAAATTGTTGTAAATTCATGACGCTCCAATGCTGTCAAATTGGATTCCATTGTAAACAGTTGGATTTTCAACGACAAAATGACATCCTTGGATGGGGGAGGGGCTTGAATTTATTGACAATTTGACACTTTAATTGTGTTCGTCTTGTTCGATGGCCTCCAGCGGCAGTTCGCCTTCTTCGGATGCTTCATCGGGAATCTCAGTGGTTTCGCGCTTTTTCGCCGGGCCCTTGAGTCGAGCCCAAGCATCGGGATGGATGCAAACTTTAAAAATCGCTGTGTCGATACTTCCAGAATCTTTGGCGAGCAGACGACGGCGTAAAGCACTGAAATGTCCATTGTTGCTTCTTACGCAACCATTGGAATCGAGGAACCACCTCACTTTTTTGGGCATCGGAATGATGCTGGCAAGGAAGGTACATTCGCCCAAATTTAGGTCGATGGGATTCTTATGAAAGTAAAAACGCGACGCTTCGGTGACACCAAAGATGCCGGGCCCCCACTCAATTACGTTCAAATAGACTTCCAGCAAGCGAGATTTTGAAACCAGTCCGCGACGTTCCATCAGCCAGGTCAAAAGAATTTCTTCCACTTTTCGCGCGATCGTTTTTCGTCGACCCAAGAAAACGTTTTTCACAAGTTGCATCGATATGGTAGACCCCCCGCGGGCAAATCGTTTTTGCCTGTAATTTTGGGCGATACTGGATCGGAAAGCGTCCATGTAAAATCCTTGGTGATGATAAAAATCTGGGTCCTCGCTGCGCATCACACAGCGCGTAAGGTCCGGACTGATATTGTCGATTCTCGTGAAATTCCCATTGGATTCACCCACCTGGAATCGGGCAACCACTTCGCCTTTTTCCCAATAAGTATAGGTGAACTCGCCGTTCATGATGCGTGGGTCAACATTGCCCCATTTCACAATTGTAAAGTCTTTGCTTGGCCACATTCTACTCTCCAAGATGCAATCACGGGGTTTTTCGTGCTCCATGGCAAATTGAAAACGATATTCTAAGGTACCAGTGGCTTGAGGAATCCCAATGTTACGGAAAAGTCCCACCGGCAAACTGGCAAAGAAATCATTGGCCTTTAGGCGAGGCATGTAGATATTGAAAGCGTATTTGGGGTTATTGCCACCTTGGTATTGGGCAAAAATGTTCGCGTTGATTTGGTTGATTTGAACCGTACTCTGACTGTCTAGTTCAAAAAATCCATCTTTGATATCGCATACAAATCTTCCATTGGCAGAGTCCACTTGCACCAGCGTATCAGAAATTCTCTCGTCATTGACTTGTAAACCCACAAATCCCCCCCGCAAATCGGCATGAATGGCGCCGAAGGATTCCCCCAATTCGTTGACCTCAAAATCGGCTTTTTGGAACCCCAATCCATTCAATACCAAGGGGATAGAAACAAACTTTTGGTTTTTGCTCGGTGTGATGCTCACATGTCCGGTTAGGTCGTCTTTGTCGATATCGCCCTGCAAAACAAACTCAATGGATCTCTTGGAGGTTGTTGGGAGGGTGTCTGAATCTGATTTTCTTCTTCTGCGGTATTCTTTTTTGTCTTTTTCGCTGTTGATTTTTTCGCTGCTTGCGAGCAACTGCATCGACAATTCTTTGTGTTTGAAAAGGGTGTTGGGCAATTGGAGCGAGAAAGTGCCGGTGGTATCGGTCAGTGCCATTTGGGTTTGGCGCATTTCCAAGTGATTGGGTGCTTTGCCAATGTAGGATTCAAGCTGTCTGAACAAACTTACGATGGGGTCTTTGTTCGGTTGGGTCTTTTCTTCTGGCTTGTCGTCGCTTCCCATCAAACCACAGTAATTGCAGTAGGCGGGGAGGTTTACGAGGTTCAGGGTTAATTTTTCGGTTTCAAATCCTGACAGTCCGATGTCCCAAAATTTCCATACGTTTAGTCCGATAGCCAAATCATCGCAGGCAAAAACGGGCGCTTTGGAAAGGGTGGAATAAATGGCTTTTTGTGCAGAGGGCAGGGTATCGTTGGGTGCCGGAATGGCTTGGTTGTAATTGAGCTTAAGTCCTTTTAGGTGAACGCCAAACAGCCAAGTAAAGCCTTTTTCTTGACAGGTGAGTGAATAGCCTTTTTTGTCCAACTTCACCACGGCCTTATTGAAAGCCCAGTTGAGGAGGAATCCGCGACAGGCAATCCAAACGATCAAAAATAGGGCAAAACCCAATCCTGCAAACCAAGATGTTTTCTTAAGCCATTTGAATCCCCGATTTGGATCGGTGAGCCACTGCCAAAGAAAATCAATCCAAGTTCGGATGCGTTCCAGTATAGTTATACGGGGTGATTTGTCTGAGCTCATTTTTTACAGCGTCTGTAATATCCAGTTCGGTAATGAAATCGGCGATGCTTTCAGCCGTAATTTTACTGTGAGTGCGGGTTAGGGCTTTGAGTGCTTCATAAGGATTGGGATATCCCTCTCGCCGTAAGATGGTTTGAATGGCTTCCGCAACCACCGCCCAGTTGTTGTTCAAGTCCGCTTCCAACGCCAATTCGTTGAGGACCAGTTTGTTTAATCCTTTGTTTAAACTATTCAATGCAATCAATGTATGCGCGAATGGCACGCCGATGTTACGCAAAACAGTGCTATCGGTCAAGTCTCTCTGCAATCGCGATACGGGCAATTTGGCCGCCAAATGCTCGAACAATGCGTTGGCAATGCCGAGATTCCCTTCCGCATTTTCAAAGTCGATGGGATTCACCTTGTGAGGCATCGCACTGGATCCCACTTCGCCTTCCTTGATTTTCTGTTTGAAATAGTCCATGCTCACATAAGTCCAAACGTCGCGTGAAAAATCAATGAGTATCGTATTGATTCGCTTCCAATTGTCGAACTGGGCCGCTAAGAAATCGTAGGGTTCAATCTGCGTGGTAAACGGCACGCGATAAAGCCCCAAATCCTCGCCCACGAATCGATCGCCAAAGGCCAACCAATCAATGTGTGGGAAGGCCACATGATGGGCATTGTAATTGCCTGTTGCGCCACCAAATTTCGCAGAAAAGGGAAGTTGTGACAATAGATTGAGCTGACCTTCCAGACGAGCCACAAAAACATACCACTCTTTGCCCAAACGGGTGGGAGAGGCAGGCTGTCCATGCGTCTTGGCCAACAATGGAATGTCTTTCCAATCTTGCGCTTGTTGTTTGATGAGGGCGATGACATTGGCTAAGGCAGGCAGCATCACTTCATTGCTCGCATCTTTAAAACTCAACGGGATGGCTGTGTTGTTGATGTCTTGGGAAGTCAGTCCAAAGTGAACCCATTCCTTGTATGCCTGCAAGCCGAGTGCATCCAATTTCTCTTTGATGCAATATTCCACCGCTTTGACGTCGTGGTTGGTGGTCTTTTCGATCGTTTTTACCCGCTGAATATCCACTTCAGGAAGATTCGCAGACCAATCTGTAAGGGTATTTTGATGTTTGAGGAGTTCGGTCCAATCCACATTTGGAATCACCTTTGCCAAAGCAAAAAGGTAGGCCACCTCAACGCGTATGCGGTATTGAATGAGTCCGGCTTCTGAATAAAATCCTTTTAAATCTTGAGTTCCGCCGGCGTATCGACCGTCTACGGGTGAAATTGCATACAGTGGGCTGGCATCCATACTGCAAAAATACAACGCAACTTGGGTTTTACCTTATTTTAATTCCAATTTAAGGAATCTGCCGGTATGACTTTCGGGGTGTTTTGCCACTTGTTCTGGTGTTCCGGAAACCAGAATTTGGCCTCCACCTGAACCGCCCTCAGGCCCAATGTCAACGATCCAATCCGCCACTTTGATCACGTCCATGTTGTGCTCAATCACCACGATGGTATTGCCTTTGTCGACCAAAATATTCAAGACCCCCAACAGCTGTTTGATGTCGTTGAAGTGCAAGCCCGTAGTGGGTTCGTCCAAGATATAAAGGGTTTTGCCGGTGTCGCGCTTACTCAATTCCGTAGAGAGTTTCACGCGTTGTGCTTCTCCGCCGCTGATGGTTGTGCTCGACTGACCCAAGGTGAGGTATCCCAAACCCACGTCTTGCATCGTTTTTACCTTGCGCTGGATCAAAGGAATGTGTTCAAAGAAATCCACGGCGGTATCGATCGACATCTCAAGGACATCGTTGATGCTTTTGCCTTTGTATCGCACTTCCAGGGTTTCGCGGTTGTATCGTTTGCCTTGACATTCATCGCAGAGGACTTCAACATCGGGAAGGAAGTTCATTTCGATGACCTTTTTTCCGCCGCCGCCGCAGGCTTCGCATCTACCGCCTTTGACATTGAAGCTGAATCTACCGGGTTTGTATCCGCGAATTTTGGCTTCGGGCAGATTGGTGAAAAGGTTGCGAATTTCTTGAAATACACCCACATACGTAGCAGGATTGCTCCTTGGCGTGCGGCCGATGGGACTCTGATCGATGCGTATCACCTTATCGATATGCTCCAACCCCTCGATGCTCTTAAAAGGCAGGGGTTTATAGCTCGAGGCATAGACTTTATTGTGCGCTGCCGTAAACAGGGTTTCGTTGATGAGGCTGGATTTTCCGCTTCCGCTCACGCCAGTAATCGCGACAAATAACCCCAAGGGAATTTCCAAATCCACGTTTTTGAGGTTGTGGCCGGTGCATCCTTTTAACTTGATTTTCTCTGTGGATGCTTTTCTTCTTTTTGATGGGACAGGGATGCTGTCTTCGCCGCGAAGGTATTTGCCCGTAATGGCATCGGATTGAATAAAATCTTTGACCTCGCCGCTGGCAACGATCTGGCCGCCATGAACGCCGGCATTTGGACCAATTTCCACCAACCAGTCGCTGGCAAGCATCATGTCTTTGTCGTGCTCAACCACCAAAACCGTATTGCCCATATCGCGCAGATCCCGTAAACTCTGAATCAATCGCTCATTGTCGCGCTGATGTAAACCAATGCTCGGCTCATCCAAAATATAAAGCACATTCATCAGTTTGCTTCCAATTTGTGTGGCAAGTCTGATGCGCTGCGCTTCTCCGCCCGACAATGTTCTTGCGGGGCTGTTTAATGTGAGGTAACCCAATCCAACGCCGACCAGGAAATCGAGACGACTTTTGATTTCTTTGATCAATTCCGTGGCGATCGTGGCCTGTCTCTCCGTGAGTTTTTCGTGAACCGTTTGAAACCAATCTCTCAGCACGTCGATGTTCATTGTGCTCAGCTGGGCGATATTTTTTTCGGCGATGATAAAGTGCAGTGATTCTTGCTTTAGCCTTTCGCCATGACAGGCATCGCAGGGCTTTTGGTGCATGAATTCTTCTGCCCATTGGCGGAGTTTATCGTCCTCGGATTCAAAATAATTCTCGGTGATATAATGCACCACCCCTTTGTATTGTGATTCGTAGGATTTCTTTTGTCCTTGGTGGTTGACGTGGCTCACCATAATGGGTTCGTCGTAACCATACAGAATGCATTGTATTTGTGGGTCGCTGAGTTTTGAGATCGGATCGGCCAGGCTAAAGTCCAGCACTTTGCTCAATGCTCTCAATTGGCTAAATGTCCAATTTTCTCTCAGTTCTCCAATGGGTACAATCCCTCCGCGGTTGATGGATTTGCTTCGGTCTGGGATGATGAAATCGATATTGACTTCGGCGGTTTCGCCCATGCCTTCGCAGGTTGGACAAGCGCCATAGGGTGAATTGAATGAGAAGGAGTTGGGTTGGGGTTCATCGTAACTGAGGCCACTCACGGGGTCCATCAAGAAACGCGAAAAATGCACCAATTGATCGTCGGCATCCAGGACCATCATGTTTCCACTGCCCATTTTCATGGCAATTTTCACACTCTCTGTAAGTCGGCCCGTGGAACCACTTTGCACTTGCAAGCGATCGATCACCACTTCGATATCGTGGATTTTGTATCGATCCACCTGCATGCTCCCAGTAATGTCAGTGATTTTCCCATCCACCCGAACCTTGTTGTAGCCCTTCTTTTTGATTTGCTCAAACAGGTCACGGTAATTGCCCTTGCGTCCTTTGACTACGGGGGCTAGGATGGCTACTTTTTGGGTATCGAACTTTTGCACCATGGCATCCATGATTTGCTGTTCGGTCAGTTTCACCATTTTTTCACCGCTGATATAACTCACAGCTTCCCCGGCACGAGCATAGAGCAGACGAAGGAAATCGTACACTTCTGTCACTGTGCCAACGGTACTTCTGGGGTTTTTGCTTACGGTTTTCTGTTCGATGCTGATTACGGGGCTGAGGCCGCGCACTTTGTCGACATCGGGGCGCTTCATATCGCCGATAAACTGACGTGCATAGGCGCTAAAACTTTCCAGGTAACGGCGTTGACCTTCAGCGAATAGGGTGTCAAACGCGAGTGAGCTTTTTCCTGACCCAGACAGACCCGTAAAAACAACGAGTTTGTTTCTAGGGATGGTTAGGTCGATGGATTTTAGATTGTGTTCCCGAGCGCCCAAAATTTCGATGCTTGGTTGATTGGCATCGGGCAAGTGAATGTGCTCAGAAACGTTGTTTTTCATGGAATTTGCAAAGGTACAAAACAATGCATCGGAAAGAAAGTCAAATTCAGAATAAACGTGGGTGAATTACCAACTTCCACCGGCGCCCCCGCCATTGAATCCGCCGCCACCACCAAAACCGCCCCAATCGCTGGCGCCGCCGCCGAATCCCCCGCTGCTACCCCCGCCAAAGCCGCCGCCGCCAAACCCACCCATAAATAGGGGCCAAGCGCCGAAACCGGAATTGTAACGTCCATTTCTGCGATAGCCACCGCCACCGCCGCCGCCTCTCGACATGATGATTAGGACAATTATGGCGATAAAAATGCTGACATAGCCGCGAGCGCCGCTTTTGCGTTTTCTTGTGGCTTTGCCTTTGAATTTGCCCATTAAGGCTTGCTCAAATGCCTGTGTGGTTTGAAGAATGGCATTGAAATAGTCTTGGTTTCTCAGGTTGGGAACAAGGAAATCGTTTTCGATCTGACCCAAGCGACTTGCCCCGAGTTTGTCCTGCATCTGGTCTGCCGTAACGGTGAAGAATTTTCTGTCGTTTATTGCGATGTAAAGCAGGATGCCGTTGTTTTTGTTTTTCTGACCAACGCCCCAACCTCTGGCGAGGAACATCGCTCGATCAATCGCTGCAAGCCCATTGGCACTGGGCTCAAGAACGACTGCAATTTGCGATGAAGTGGAATCTTCGTAGGCAAACAGGCGCTCATCGAGCTCTTTGATCTGGGCAGGGCTCAAGACATTGGCGTAGTCATTGACATGTCCTTTGTATGCCGGAAGGGTTTGATCCGCTTTGGCCATGCCAGTAACGCTGATGAAGAGGGCTATCAACGCCCATTTAACCCGTAGTTTTTTGCCAATCAAGCCAAGATGATGGATGTTGAAAGGCCTTTTGTACCAACGAACTGCAGGGCTGGATTGGGTCTCGAAAGCTGGCATATCAACGACCATTGGAAATTTCATTGCTCAATTCGTTGGGGTTGATATCGCCGGGGGCAAAATATTTCGATAAAAGGGTGGCTGATTCTTGGATGCCAAGCAAAACGCCTGCTTTGAATTGTTGTTGCTGAAAGAGATTCTGCATCGCATCGCGTATTTGGTCCCACTGACCCTCTGCCACTTTGTTGTTGATGCCCTCATCGCCCACAATGGCAAATTGTTTGGTATGTGGTGCCAGATAAATCAAAATTCCATTGCGCTCTGCGGTTTTGTGCATTCCCAATTTCTTGAACGTTTTCGTGGCTGCAATGACTGCATCCGTATGCTTAAAAGAGTGGCTGATGTGCACGCGAATCTCCGCTGAAGTGAGATTTTCAGCGGCTACAATTCCTGCAACAATGGCAGATTCCTCAGTTTCGGTAAATAGTCTAATGGGTTTTTTTAGGCCGGTTGCCAGCATCAAGCCGCGAAAGAAAGAGGAAATGCGCATGGATTTTATTCGCCGTTCAACGCGTCTTTTACATTTACACGCTTTTCAGAACCCTTGTCTGCCGCAAATCCTGATTTCTTTTCAAATCCAAAGATTCCCGCAAAAATGTTGCTTGGGAACTGACGGACAGAAAGGTTGTATTGCTTTACCGCGGTGTTGAAATCGCTGCGCGCGGTACGGATCATATTTTCTGCTTCCGAAATTTCGAATTGCAAATTTTCGTAGCCTTTCGTGGCTTTCAAATCTGGGTAACGCTCCAAAACAATCATCATACGACTAAAGGCCGATTGTTGCGCTGATTCAAATTTACTCAGATTCTCTGGAGTGAGCTGGTCGCTGGTTAATTTCACTTGACCGGCACTGGCTCTGGCGTTGGTGATTTCAGTGAGCGTGGATTTTTCAAATTTGGCTTCCGCACTTACAGCCTCCGCTACCTCAGCGATTTTGTCAGCGCGATTTTGGTAGGCAACTTCCACGTTGTTCCAAGCGTTAGAAAGGGTTTCGTCCTGATTTACCAAGCCGTTGTAACTTCCTCTGATCCATAAAAATGCGATCAATACTACCCCTACGATGATGAGGGTGCGAATGGTTTTACTGTTCATTTTTTTGTTATTGTTAGGCCAAAGGTACTCTCAAAATGCTTGCCCATTTTTTCTTTTACGGCAAACATGTCAATTTTTCCGCCCAATTCTTTTTCCATGCTCGTTACGCCCTTGTCTACGATGCCACAAGGTACGATATGGTTAAACATGCCGAGGTCCGTGTTGACGTTCAGCGCAAGGCCATGCATGCTGACAAAACGACTGCATTTGATACCAATCGCTGCGATTTTTCTTTCACTGGGTTTGCCAATGTCGATCCAAACCCCAATTCTGTCTTTGATAATTCCGGCTTCAATCCCATAATCGGCGAGGGTCTGGATGATGGTGGTTTCAATGCCTTCCACAAATCGCTTCACGCCCATGTTGAGCGCCTCCAAGTCGAAGATAGGGTAGACAACCAGCTGACCTGGACCGTGATAGGTAATGTCGCCCCCTCGTTCTATGTCGTACACTTTTGCCTCCATCGCCGCGAGTGCATCGTCTGTGGCGAGTAAATTCTCTCTGTCTGCACTTTTCCCAAATGTGTATACGTGTGGGTGCTCGATCATGATCAAATGAAAGGGATCCGTGGACTGTTGATTTGATTTGTTTTGAATCATTGCATCGAAAAGAGAACGCTGGAATGCCCAGGTTTCCTCGTAGGTTTGGTTTTGTAATAAATGCAAATGACAATTCAACATTTTGCAAATTTAGCCAAAAGGGAGGGATGCGATTGATATTTCGGTTCACTTGAAGCAAATTTGAAATTGGGATGGAGAGAATCGTGAAAAAGGAATCGGATTGGGTTTATGGTGGTTCAAAAAGGCAGGTTGGCGAATGGGGGGAAATGCAAGCCCAGAATTGGTTGTTGATGCATGGGATTGACATTTTGCATTGCAATTGGAGAAGTGGACACAAAGAGATTGATATCATCGCCAAACATCGTGATGAGTTGGTGTTTATTGAGGTCAAATGCAGAAGTACATCCATTTTTGCGCCCCCGGAATCGGCGGTGAATGGAAAGAAATGGAAGAACATCGGATCGGCGGCAACAGATTATATGATAAAAAATAAATATTTTGGGAAATTTCGGTTCGACGTTTTGGCTGTTACGAATACGCCTCATGGCAAGCAAATTATGCACTTTATGGATGCTTTTCATCGTTCGAAAACAACACTTTCCTGAAAATTGATGTCATTGTTTTTACACAGAACTAAGCCAACCCTAGAAACTTTGAATTTAATTTGCGAACGAAAATGAGACTGAGTAAGATTTTTGTAACCACGGCTTTTGCTTTTATTGCTTCGATGAATTTTGCACAAGCACAACACAAATGCGGAAGTGACATGCATTACGAGAGGGTGCTAAAAGAGCATCCAGAAGTGAAATTGTTAGAGGATCAAATGAATGCCGAAGCGAATTCAAAAAAAGTGGAATCTCGTGCGGCCATCTATACCATTCCCGTCGTTTTTCATGTCATTCATACCAACGGACCCGAGAATATTAGTCGTGAACAAATCTTGGATCAGATCCGTGTTTTGAATGAAGATTTCAACTTACTCAACAGCAACCGGAATAAATTGCGTTCTGTTTTTGCTGGGTTGGCCGCTGATTGTCAGATCAAATTTGAACTGGCCAAAATTGACCCCAATGGCAATTGTACAGATGGTATAAATCGAGTTTACTCTTCTGCGGGTGTTCAAATGGATATGACATCTGAGCCAGTGAAAAGTCTGATCATCTGGCCCTACACAAAATACCTAAACATATGGGTTGTTACTTCAATTAGTGGTGGCACAGCCGGTGGTGAGGTTTTGGGTTATGCTGTTTTTCCTTGGACTGCGAAATTTAGCAAAGACGGAATCGTGGTTAAATCTGACCGCGTAGGAACCATTGGTACCGCGGTGGCATCAGACAGCGGTAGGACATTGACGCATGAAATTGGCCATTGGTTGGGTTTGTATCACGTGTTTCAAGACGACTGTGCGAATGGTGACAAAGTGGACGATACACCGCCTTCTACAGGTCCATTTACCAATGCAAATTGCCCCGCAAATGGAAACAGTTGTAACACAGATTCTCCCGATCAATTGGATTTATGGGAGGATTACATGGATTATTCGAATGGATCTTGTCAGTGTTTATTTACCAAATTGCAAAAGACCAGGATGCATTCATATCTCACCTCGGGAACGAGTCCCCGAACCACGAACGTATCTACAAGTAACCTGATCGCCACCGGTGTTTCTCCTTCTTCCGTTGCACCTGTTGCATCTTTCATCGCCAGTTCACAGGTGATTTGTGCAGGACAATCTGTCAAGTTCTATGATTTGAGTTGTAAATCCTTGCCTACGGCTTGGTCATGGACGTTTACGGGCTCATCTCAGCCCAGTGCTTCAACACAAAACCCGACGGTCACCTACCAAACGCCGGGGGTGTATCCCGTCTCTCTGACAGTGCAAAATTCCAAGGGTAGCAACGCTGTAACCAAGACCAATTATATCACTGTTCTCAAGGCAGCCGGGGCCAACAAGCCGAATTTCGAGCAAGGGTTTGAGAATGGAGATCCTGCCACATTCACCACAGCAGATAAATTTGTTCATAGTTCTCCAACAACCTCTCGATTTGTTTTGGATAATACGGTGGGTTATACAGGGAGCAATTGCTACAAAGCACCCATCACCACGGGCAGTGCAGCTGGTAATACCTACAGTATCACATTGCCAAGTTTTGATATCTCAGGGATGGGAGCGTCTACACCCAGATTTACGTTTTACAGTTCCTACGCCCAACCCGATGCCACGGTTTCTGAAACAATGCGGGTGTATGTTTCCACTGATTGTGGTGCAACGTTTAAGCAAATCTTGGAAAGGTCTGGAGCCGCGCTTGCCTACAGTGGTCAAGTGTATACAAATAACTTCAAACCCACCAAAGCCTCGAATTGGCGACTGTCTGGGGTCACATCATTGTCTTCGATTGGGTATGGTTTGAATCAGAATCTGACATTCCGCATTGATGTCATCAGCGGCGGAGGTAATCCCGTTTACATAGACAACATCAACATTGGGGCATTCTATGCGGGGGTGAATACCATAGGAAAGGATTTGATGGGATTTGAGGTAAGTCCAAATCCTGTTGAACCCAATTCAAAAATTGTGATTCATTCCGCCATCACCGACGAGGAAGTGAAGATTGTACTGTTAGATTTACAAGGCAGAAAGGTTGCCGATATTTTTTCAGGCAAAATTTTGGATACAAACACAACACTTTATATGTCTGATTTGTTATTACCCAGCTCTGGACTTTATGTAATCAGCATGGAGTCGAGTAAAGGTAGCATTCAGAAACCAGTCATTTTCGGAAAATAATACATGTCAATCAAGAACTTAGTAATCGTAGAGTCACCTGCCAAAGCCAAAACTATCGAGAAGTATCTCGGAGAAGGTTTTATTGTAAAATCCAGTATGGGTCACATCCGTGATCTATCGTCAGGCGATTCCGCCATCGATGTAAAAAATGGATTTTCTCCAAAATATGAAGTGCCCGATGAAAAGAAAAAATTGGTTGCTGAACTAAAGAAATTCGCGAAAGATGCAGAAACAATTTGGTTGGCATCGGACGAAGACCGAGAAGGAGAGGCCATCAGTTGGCATTTGTTCGAGGTATTGGGTCTAAAGGCCGAAAACACAAAGCGCATCGTATTCAATGAAATTACCAAAACCGCCATTTTACATGCCATAGAAAATCCTAGAACTATCGATAAGTGCCTGGTAGATGCTCAACAAGCACGTCGAGTACTGGACCGATTGGTGGGTTTTGAATTGTCGCCCATTTTATGGAGAAAAGTGCAACCCAAATTGTCTGCCGGTCGTGTGCAATCTGTTGCGGTAAAATTGGTGGTTGAGCGTGAACGTGAAATCAATGAATTTGATGCTAAATCAGAATTTAAAGTCATTGGAGAATTTAAAACACAAGAGGGCAAAATCCTCACTGCAGAAAATACCCAAAAACCGAAAAATGCGGAGACTGCGAAGGCCTTTTTGACGTCGTTGATTGGTGAATCATTCGCTGTTACCGGGCTGGAAGTGAAACCCACTTTCCGGAATCCAGCACCGCCATTTACCACGTCTACCTTGCAACAGGAAGCCTCGCGTAAATTGGGCTATGATGTTACCACTACCATGAGGATTGCACAGAAACTCTACGAACATGGTCACATCACCTACATGCGTACGGATTCGGTAAATCTGAGCAAAATGGCTATGGCCGCAGCGAAATCGGAAATTGAGTCCTCATTTGGTAAAAAATATTCTCAAGTAAGAAACTATACCACGAAAAATGAGTCGGCTCAAGAAGCACACGAAGCCATTCGTCCTACGAATTTTGCTGTGCAATTTGCGGGCGACGACAACAGAGAGAAAAAGCTTTACAGTCTCATTTGGAAACGTTCAATAGCTTCCCAGATGGCGAAAGCGGAGATGGAAAAAACGGTAATCACCATCGAAGACAAAAGCAAAAAATCGAAATTCCAGGCAGAAGGAGAAGTAATACGCTTTGATGGATTTTTGAAGGTATACATGGAGAGCAAAGACGATGAGGAAGAGGATGGGGAACAAGAAGGTCTATTGCCAGCGGTGAATGTGGGTGAAGGTGTTGACATGAAGAGAATCAAGGCCCAAGAACGTTTTGCACGTCCTGCGCCAAGGTACTCTGAAGCATCTTTGGTGAAGAAATTGGAGGAATTGGGTATAGGAAGACCGTCGACGTATGCGCCAACCATTACCACAATTCAAAAACGTCAATATGTAACCACCGAAACCCGGGAAGGCAAACAACGCAAAATTGTTGAAATCGCTTTGGTGGGTTCTGAAATTTCGGAAGAAGTGAAAGTGGAGAATTATGGTGCGGAAAAAAACAAGTTGTTTCCCTCAGACATGGGCATGTTGGTAACGGATTTCTTGTCAGCCAATTTTGATACCATCATGGATTACGGCTTTACTGCGTCAGTAGAAAAGCAATTTGACGAAATTGCCAATGGAAATCAAGCCTGGCAAGATATGCTCACAGGGTTTTATGGCCCCTTTCACGCGGCGGTTGATACCACAATGGAATCGGCAGAAAGAGTGACAGGAGAGCGAATTTTGGGCGTTCACCCCGTTAGTGGTAGACAAATGAGTGTGCGTATGGGGAAATTTGGACCATTCGTTCAAATTGGTGTAAAGGATGATGGAGAGAAACTCATTTATGCGAGTTTACAACAAGGTCAGTCCATAGAGACAGTAACAATAGAAAATGCCTTAAAATTGTTCGAATTGCCTCGTGAGATCATGGTATACGAAGGGGAGGCAGTTATCGCGGGCATCGGAAGGTTTGGTCCATATCTAAAACGCGGAGAGAAATATTTCAACGTGGAAAAAGGGACGGATCTGACGGCAATGACAGTGGAAGAATGCGAAGCGATATTAAAAGAAGCATTGTCTGGCACCCAGTTTCCATTGCATATCACTGATTATAATGGTGTTGCATTGGAAGTGAACAAAGGCAGATTCGGACCTTATATCAAATACCAAGGGCAATTCATTTCAATTCCCAAAGGCCAAGCTCCCGAAACCGTAACCCCTGAGCAAGCGGTCGCTCTGGTTGAGGCCAAAATGGCGGGCGCGGCTGCAGCGGTATTAAAGACCTTCGCTGAAGATGCCAACATTCAGATTTTGAATGGAAGGTACGGTCCTTACATCAAAAGTGGGAAAGACAATGTGCCCATTCCAAAAGATAAAACTTGGGATTCTTTGACCTATGCTGACGTAGAAGTTCTGGTGAAAGGATTTGTGAAAAAGCCCAAAACTGCGGGTTTTAAGTCGAAGAAAAAATAAATTTCTCTACCGTTTTCCGAAATAAATTGTAACAATTCTCATGATTGATCCCACAACGCTAAGGGCGATGGTTCAGTTGCTCGATGATCCAGATTTGGATGTTTCAATGGCAGTTGAGAGTCGTTTAATGCAAGAAGGAGAGTCTGTGATTGATGAACTGGAAGCACTTTGGTTGAACAATGAATTTCCTGAAGCATCTCCATATATAGAATTGGTTGTCAATAAGATACAAAAGAAGTTATTGCATCAAAAATTCACTCATTGGTTTGGGCAAGAGCAACCTGATTTGATTGAAGGTTGGGTTTTGGTGACTCAAATGCAATATCCCGGAGTGAATCTGTTGGATGTGAAACGACTGTTGAATGAAATCAAATTGGATGCGTGGTTGTTGATGGGGAATGTAGAAAACGACCTGGATCGAATTCAAATTTTGAACCATGTGTTTTTTGAACAACAGGGTTTTCATGGAGATACAAGTCAATACCATTATCCGGACAATTCATTCATTAATAGAGTTTTGGAGCGAAAATCCGGGAATCCCATTAGCCTGTCTGCCATTTATTTGTCAGTCGCCCAGCAACTGGGCCTTCCTGTTTTTGGTGTAAACCTGCCACAGCACTTTGTAGTGGGATTTTGCAAATTGAGTGATGCTTACAAGGGTGTCAAAAATGTAAAAACTGTACCTGTTGAGGAAGTAGAAAAGGTGATATTTTATATCAATCCCTACAGCAAAGGACAAGTGTTTACCAAAGAAAATGTCGACAGTTTTCTAAAAGTCGTAAATGTGACTCCTCTTAGGCAGTTTTATATGCCCTGTTCTGTGAAAGATATTATTAAACGAATGCTCCGAAATCTTCATTATTCCTTTGGGGAAGCCCATGAAAAAATAAAACAATCCGAAGTGGCGGAATTGATGAAAATCTGCGGAATGACAGATGAAATCCCTTCGGATTCGAGCGATAAAGATGACAATCCGTAATACATTTTTTTTAATTCCGGATTGGCGTTTGGCGGGGAAATGAAAAAACACGATTTTTGTACTCAATTCTTATGGCAGAAAAACCCATTGTAATGCCCAAAATGGGCGAAAGCATCGCGGAAGCGACAATTATTCGTTGGTTAAAGAACGAGGGGGATCGTGTTGAAAAGGACGAGCCCATCGTTGAAATTGCTACCGATAAGGTTGATAGTGGGATTCC
>CAZZKP010000022.1:0-19035 GCA_964654675.1 uncultured Bifidobacterium sp.
AAGAATATGTTTCCGCTGGTGAAACCCCCGAAATTTTGTTTTGGGTGGGATGTGCAGGGAGTTACGACGAAAGAGCCCAGCGTGTGAGTCGGGCCTTCGCAAATATTTTGACCCAAGCGGGGGTAAAATTTGCCATTTTGGGCGCGGAAGAAGGTTGTACAGGGGATCCGGCAAAACGAGCGGGGAATGAGTTTTTGTTTCAAATGCAAGCGATGCAAAACATCGAAGTCCTCAATGGATACGGGGTAAAGCGCATCGTAACGGCTTGTCCTCACTGTTTCAATACTTTGAAAAACGAGTACCCCAATTTGGGCGGAAATTATGAAGTGATACACCACACGCAACTGATCAATGAACTGTTGTCAGAGGGAAGGATTGCAATTGAAGGCGGGGCCTATCAGGGTAAGAAAATCACCTATCACGACAGCTGTTATTTGGGTCGGGCCAACGGAATTTACGAGGCGCCTCGTATGGTGATGGATCGATTGGATGTAGATCTGGTTGAGATGAAACGATGCAAAACCAATGGTTTCTGTTGTGGAGCGGGTGGTGCACAAATGTTTAAAGAGGCCGAAAAAGGAAATCAAGAGGTGAACGTGAATCGCACAGAGGAAGCTCTGGAAACGGGCGCCGAAATCATCGCTGTGAATTGTCCTTTCTGCAATACGATGATGCGCGATGGGACCAAGCATTTTGAAAAAGAGGATCAGGTGCAGGTTTTGGATATCGCAGAAATCGTGAATGGGTCTTTAAAATCTTAACATTGACGCTCGAGCGAAATTCCATTGGAAATATCACGCTGCCTGAAACTTCTCGGGTTTGGTTGTTTGGCGCTCAAAGAATTCTGACCGAAATGGAAGCCAACTCTATCCAAAGACAGATGATTGATTTTGTTTCGGGTTGGCAAGCGCACGGAAAGGGTTTGACGGCGGATTTTTGCTTGTTGCATCGCTGTGTTTTAATCGTGGCTGTTGATGAGTCGAAGGAGGCACCCAGTGGCTGCAGCATCGATAAGGTGTTTCATTTGTTACAATCGCAAAAGGAAAAATTTGATTTGGATTTTTTTCAACGGACCTTGGTTTGGGCGATGCACAAGGGTGAACTTTGTATTTTTAATAAACAAGAATTACAAGCGGGCTTGGATTGCGGGGAAATGAATGGGGATATGCAGGTTTTTCATATGCTCTCAGATCGTCTGGGGGAATTGAAATCGGGCGGAATGATGCTCCCGTTGAAAGAGTCATGGATTGCACCAAAATTGAAATTTACACATGAAAGATAAACGAATATTAACACTGTTTTTGACCATTTTTATTGACCTTTTGGGCTTTGGCGTGGTGATTCCCATTTTGCCCAACTTGGCCAAAAGTTTGGCTTCGGGGACGGCCTTGCCATTCAATCCTGATGTTGCCGTAGGTGTTGTGGTTGGCTCTTTTTCGATCATTCAATTTCTTTTCGCTCCCATTTTTGGATCATTGTCGGACAGAATCGGCCGAAGGCCGATTCTGTTGATTAGTATCCTATTCAATATTGTGGGTTATATTTTATTTGGACTCAGTTCCAGTTTTGTTTTTCTTTTGTTGGCGAGGATTGTTTCTGGGTTCGGTAGTGCAAACATTGCGGCAGCGCAAGCGTACATCGCCGATATTACTCCGCCAGCGGATCGTGCCAAGCGCATGGGGATTATTGGGGCTGCCTTTGGATTGGGATTCGTTTTTGGCCCGCCAATCGGGGGTTGGCTCTATCATGCGGGGGGTGAACACGGTTTGCGTTGGGTGGGCTTCTTTACTGCGGCACTTTGTGGATTGAATTTTCTCTTGGCGTGGTTTATGTTGCCTGAGAGTTTGGAATCAAAGTCGGCCCACAAACGCAAAGTTTCCGATACCTTCAAGGGGTTGGTTACGGTGTGGAAGCTCGATGTGATTGGGGAGTTGTTTGTGATTAACTTCATTTACATCGCTGCTTTCAGTATGATGTATGGAAGTTCAAGCGTGTTGTGGAAGGAAAAATATCTATTAACACCCGCAGGTATTGGAAATATTTTTGGTTTCATTGGAATCTGTGGTGCCATCGTTCAAGGTGGATTGATTGGCTATTTTACCAAAAGAGTGGGTGTTCGAAAAATGTTATTGTGGGGTTGTCCGGCCATCGCTATGGGTCTTATGATTATTCCGTTGCCTGAGGCAGGCACGGCTTTTTACGTAGTTCAGGTCATTTCAATTGTATTGCTCTCTTTGGGTAATGGTTTGATGATGCCCGCCATCAACTCTCTGGTTAGCCGAAATACGCCGCCGGAATCGCAGGGGCGTATGCTGGGTTTGTTGCAGAGTACAAGCTCTTTGGCCCGTGCATTCGGTCCTTTCGTGGCTATGGTGTTGTATCATCAGTTTTCGAGTTTGCCCTATTTGGTGGGTGGCAGTTTGATGGTCGTTGCCTTTTTTCTGTCTCTCATACTAAGTAAAACGTTGCGTGTAAGTGATCCGGATCCTGTTGCAAATGCCAGCAGAGGATAAGGGTCAACCATTTTCCTTAACTTGCCTAAATGACATCTAAGCCACTGAGAATATTGCACCTTAATGCGTCTTCCTCGGGTGGGGCTTTTGTGGCTGCGCAGCGACTCAATGATGCATTGAACGGTCTGGATGGCGTCAACAGCGAGCATTGGGTATTTGAGGGTGGGGAGGGAGATTTCTATTTGTGGGCTGATCATTGGCTCAAGAAAAAGTGGGCTTTTGGACTGCATGCCCTAGAGAAACTCGATTTTTTGAGGTACGAGCGTGAAAAGTCGGTGCGATTTGCTTTCAGCCATGGAAAAACGGGCGTCAATGTATCGGCGTGGAAATCCATTCAAGAGGTTGATGTGATTCATTTGCATTGGGTGAATAAGGGGTTCGTGAGTCTTCGTGGACTGAAGGAATTATTGTCGTTGAACAAACGGGTGGTGTGGACGTGTCACGATATGTGGCCTTTTACCGGTGGGTGTTATCATCCCCGGGGTTGTGATCATTTCAAAGATGCTTGTGGTAATTGCCACTATTTGAAATCACCGAGCGATGCGGATTTGTCGTATCGCGTCTTCAGCGCAAAACAGGCATTGTATTCGGATTGTGGGCACAATTTGGCTTTTGTTACCCCGAGTCAATGGCTCAAAAATCAAGCGCTGATGAGCGGCGCGCTCACAAATTCACTGCGGGATCGGATTCAGGTTATTCCCAATCCCATCGATACCGATTATTTTTACCCCAAAGCAACCCAGCCTGCCGATGTAACCCAGTCCTTTGTGTTGATGTTTGCCGCGGCCAATCTTGGCAATGTAGCCAAAGGGTTTGATGGGTTTCGTTGGGTGTGTAATGAGCTTGTAGCCAGGGGGTTTACGCAAATTGAGGCGTTGATCGTGGGAGAAAATCGAATCGGTGATCTGGGGTTGAACTGTCAGTATCGCGAATTGGGATTCATCAAGGATGCCGAACAAATACGTGAGGCGTACTGGCAAGCGGACGTTTATGTGACCACATCGCTAGAAGAGAATTTACCCACCACCATCATGGAAAGTTTAAGTTGCGGGGTGCCAGTGGCGGCCCTTGCTGTGGGAGGTATTCCCGAAATGCTGGTGGCCTCGGGGGAGCATCAGACCGGATTTTTGGTACCAAATTCGGGGGTGGGGTTGGTAAAGACCGACAACTTTTTGGAGCAGCTGGTTCAGGAACTGTCTGAGTACATTATGGCACCTGAATCCCGGGTGCATCAAATCAAACAAAACGGCAGAGCATTCGCTTTGCAACACTATAGTGCAAGACAAATTGCGCTTGCCTACGAGCGAGTCTATCGCAGTTAGGGATGGGTTCAGCACTTCACAATGTTGTGGTTGACAAAACAAAAAAGCCATACCCTAGGGCATGGCTCTCTTGCTGTTGGATTATTTTGGCTATCAATCCACGTTATCGTGCAAGTGGCGATTCGGTTTTACCGTTAAATCGCGCGCATTCATTGGGTCTTCCTCGCCAATGGTGATTTTGCTCACCAGTTGTGATTGGCTGTGAGGGGCAGCTTCGAGATTGATTCCTCTTCGCATGTATGCGGGGACATCGATGTCGCTGTCTAAGAGCGTTTCTCTATGACTTCTGCCATTTTCCAAATGGGTGTCACGAAAGACCTGCGCTGTTGGATCTTCAAACGGATCTTCGGCGGTAAAGGGCTTCGGTGTGACATCAATTGGATTCATTGGGTCTTCGTCGCTGTCTTCAAAACTGCTAGGTACGTGATTGATTACGCTGGGGTTTTGTGGGATGCTGAAAAGGTTTGCTTGGTTGTTGCCATGAAGCGATGCGGGATTTCTGCCCTGAAACCCGTAAGGATTCTGAACAGGTGTTGCTTGGGCTTGAGAATTTGCATTCGCCAATTCTTGTTGCTGATCGAACAGATTCACATTGACATTTTCGCGAGATTCAAATCCTGTTGCGATCACTGTAATTGCAATATCGTCGCCGAGGCTATCATCTTTGGTAATACCCATTTTTAGGTGGGCTGTGTTACCTGCTTCTTCTTGTAGGTATTTTTTTACTTTTGAGATCTCACTCATGACCGGTTCTTTGTGACCGTAAGTGAAATTGACCAACAAATGCTGTGCTCCCTTGATTCTAGTATTGTCGAGCAGTGGGCTATCTAAAGCCATGCGAACGGCATTTTCGGCACGATTTTCTCCTGCCGCGATACCTGTTCCCATGATGGCCCTTCCACTGTTTCTCATGGCGGTTTGCACATCCATGAAATCGACGTTGATTTGACCGGGTTTGGTGATAATTTCCGCGATGCCACGTGCTGCAGTGCAAAGAATATCATCTGCTTTGGAGAAGGCTTGTGTAATGGTTAAATCGCCATACATATCTACGATGCGATCATTGCAAATGGTAAGCAAGGCATCCACGTGTGGACGCAATTTCTCTAATCCTTCGCGGGCTTGGTCAATCCGTTGCGGCCCTTCGTCTTCAAAGGGGAGCGTCACGATTCCCACGGTGAGGATATTTAGCTCTTTTGCGATTTTTGCAATCACTGGTGCTGCTCCGGTTCCGGTTCCACCGCCCATTCCAGCGGTGATAAATACCATTTTGGTGTTGTCCTCCATGATTTGGCGAATTTGAGACATGTTTTCCATGGCTGCTTTTTCACCCATATCAGGCATCGATCCAGCGCCCAATCCCTCTGTGAGTTCAGCGCCCAGCTGAAGTCGGTTTGGAATGGGGCTGCTGTGTAACGATTGTAAATCGGTATTGCAAATATAAAAGTCAACGCCTTCAATTCCGTGGCGGAACATGTGATTCACGGCATTGCTGCCACCACCGCCCACACCAATGACCTTGATGAGGTTGCCTCGTACTCTGTTTACTGCGGGTTCAAATCCTGTCATAATCATACAATGGGTTATCTACGTCTTGATTACTCTTGGAAATCCTCGCCATCTTGCATCCAATTCTTGATGTCTTTGATGATGCCTTTGTTGCTGTTGAACCATCCGCCACCGAAGATGCCAAAGCCATTTTTTCCTTGGGCTTCAGGGGTGTTTCCGAAATCCAATTGGACCGAAACTGGCACCTCGGTAACCACATCGTCGAGGAAGCCGTCGTTGCTCGATACGGGTGCCTCTTGCTTGGCAATAAACTCGTTGTTTAGCGGAATGGCTTCGCTCTTTGCTGCCAATTCAAAACCTTTCAATACCAAACCAATACTGGTGGCATACATGGGGTTGCGGACTTCATCGATCATGGCTTTTCCCAAACGATGTCCGGGAGAACCAATATGCACTTCCAATCCAATGAAATAGTTAAATAATTGTGTGATGTCTTTCATCGATGACCCACCCCCTGTTAATACGATGCCACCGGCCAGTTTATGGCGAATTCCAGAAACTACGATTTCGAAATCTACCTTCTGAATGATGTCTTCCACACGGGCTCGAATCACTTGAGAAATCGCATACAATGAAATTTCTTTTGGGGCTCTGCCGGGTAGTCCAGGTACCACAACGACTTCGTTTTTCATCGCTTCGGTAGGGAAGCAACTGCCGTAATTTACTTTTACGAATTCGGCTTGGTCCTTCAAAATGCCAAAGGCTTCTTGTAAATCTTTGGTTATGCGATCGCCTCCAATGGGGATGATGGCGGTATGACGGATGGCTCCATCGTCGAAAATACAAATGTCGGTTGTACCACCACCAATGTCGATCAAAGCCACCCCCGCTTCCATTTCAGGCTCGCTCAAGACAGCGGCTGCAGAGGCAACGGGTTCTACGATCAAATCGGCGATTTCAAGGCCTGCTCGACGGACGGCCATAAAGATGGTTTTGGCGGCAGAGGTTTCACCGGTGATGATGTGGTAGTTGCACTCTACACGCACACCCACTCTTCCCACAGGGTCTTTGATGCCTTCTTCGCCATCGATGCGATACTCTTGGGGAAGTACATGCAGAATTTCCAATCCTGGCGAAAGCGCAAGATTTTCCATTTCAACTTCCAATTTGTAGAGTTCGTCTTCAGTGATTTCCACGTCCCACTGCTTGCGGCTCAAGGTTCCGCGGTGCTGTAGGCTTTTGATGTGGTGTCCGGCGATACCTACAAATACAGTTTTTACCTGTACTTGACTCTGTTTGATGGCGTCCTCTACGGCAGATTGGATTGCTGTCACAGCTTTGGCGACGTTGGCAACCATGCCTCGAGATACTCCACCTTGGCTTGGGGCTTTGCCCATGCCGAGGATGTTTAATTTGCCGTTTTCGGCCATTTGACCCACAATCGCGCACACCTTGGTTGTGCCGATGTCGAGTCCTACGATGATATTGTTATTGATAGCCATATATATTGATTAAGGGTGTTCTATTAATTGGACTTTTTTGGTTCTTTCTGTATGGTTTCTTGGCCACTGCGCTGAGCGACCACCTGATTGAGGTTCGAAATGTCCACGCTTTTGTACTGATCCCAGCCCTTGCTTCTGAGGCCTTGATCGTAGAAAAGACGGAGGTTTTCGAACTTTTTGGGCAGGTTTGCGCCGTTGCCTACAACAATGCTATGTCTTCCTACGCGTGGAATCAAAATCACGTCGTTGTAATTATCTACATACAATTGTTGAAACTGCGCGTTCCACACACTGTCGGCTGCGACAAACTTGGCAACGAGCATCATATTTCGGCTGATTTCCCCGCTCACAATCTTACCGCCTTCCATGATCACGGGAATGTTTCCGTTGGCCACGAGTACATCGCAAAATTTCGTGGAAGGGGTATTGGGAATCACAACGCCGTTGGTATCGAGGTAAAATTGGTCGCCTTTGGGGTTTTGAACAAAGAGAATGGGTGTGCGTTCTTCTACCTTGAGTTTTAGGATGCCATCGAGTCCCAAATACACTTCTGCTTTTTTCACGGCAGGGATCTGATTGAGTCGGCCTTCGAGTTTGCGGATGTTGATGGCCGATGCGTTTTTGCCGATGGGGTTTCCGATGATGGCTTGTACAGAGTCGGAAATGACGTTTTTATTTAAGAAAATCGCTTTGCCTTCGGGAAGGATTGAAATCTCCATGTTTTCTACGATGCGATTTTTTGCGGTCTGGGAAATGGATGTCCAGAAAATGGCCACTGCGACAAGCAGGACCAATAGGGCCGCGACCATCCATTGACGTTTATTGAGTGAGGGCATCTATTTTGAGGTATAAATTTGCAATGGGTTGAACAATTCGGTCTATGTCTCCCGCCCCGAGAATGAGCAGGATTTTGGGTTTTTCTGTTTGGATTTTCTCCAAAACATTTTGTGGGTTGATCAGCGTTTTTTGGGGATTGGAAATCATGGTTAGCAGCCAATCGCTGGTTACGCCGGGGATGGGTTTTTCCCGGGCAGGGTATATGTCCATCAGCCACACTGAATCAAGTTTGGATAGGCTGTCAGCAAATCCTTCCGCAAAATCTTGGGTGCGTGAAAACAAGTGGGGCTGAAAAATTCCCGTAATCATTTGGTCTGGATACAGGGTCCTTACCGAACCAATGATGGCGTTGAGCTCTTCAGGGTGGTGTGCGTAATCGTCGATCACTACGTAATTCTCGGTTTTGTGAACATACTCAAATCGGCGTTTTGCACCTTTGTAACTGGCGATGCCTTTTTGAAGAGATTCTAATGGGAGATTGAGAAATCCCTGACAGATTCCGAGCGCAGCAACCGCGTTTTGGACGTTGTGATGGCCGGGTAGTCCGCATCGAAAATTGCCAATTTCCCTTTGGTCTTCTACAAGGGTAAAGCAAAAATCCCCTTGATGGATATGTACGTTTTGGGCTTGGCAATTCGCTGTCTGTCCCAACCCGTAGGTGTGGGTTTTTACGTTATTTGCCACGGCGATTTTTACATTCTCTTGGATCATCAAGCCGCCATCGGGTTGAATGAGATGGGTGAAATCGACAAAGGCTTGTTCAAATGCTTCGGGGGTTCCGTAAATGTCTAAGTGATCTGGGTCGATGGCCGTTATGACTGCCAAGTTGGGGTTGAGACGGTGAAAGCTGCGATCGAATTCATCGGCCTCCAGAACAATGATTTCTTTGGCTTCGCTATTTCCGCCGGATTGGTTGTTTGGTGCGTGACGTTGCTCGTTTTTTGCGCCGGGCTGATAATTTACTCCGTCTGTTTTGCGCAGGTAATTGGTGTTATAATTGGCGCTGATTCCACCTAAGAATGCAGTAAAGTTGATGTTGCATTCATGAAGTAGGTGTGCTATGAGCGTGGAGGTGGTTGTTTTGCCGTGAGTTCCGGCGACGGCGATACAGTATCCACCGCGGGCGATTTGACCCAAGACCTCACTGCGTTTGAGGATGATGGCCTTGTTTTCGATCAGCCAAAGCCATTGGGGGTGATCTTTCGGAATGGCTGGGGTAAGTACGAAAAGCGTATTCTCAATGTCGTTCTGCACCACTGAAGGCAGCGCATGGATTTGATCGTTGTAATTGATATCGGCACCTTCCGCTTGCAAGGCGTTCGTTAAGGGCGTCGGCGTTTTGTCGTACCCCATCACTGGCAATCCAATTTGTAAGAAATATCGAGCGATCGCACTCATTCCGATGCCACCAATGCCCAAGAAATAGGCTTGATTGTAATCGCGGATGTGTTTTTTCGGGCTCATTAACTTGCGATTTGAATTAAACTTGCGATGCGATTTGCTATGGTTTCGGTGGCCTGTGGCTTGGCAATTTGTGTCAGTTTTTCTTGCATTTCCGCCATTTTTTTCGTATCTTTTATCAGTTCGATACAAGCGTTTACCAGTGTTTGCGGTGCGTTATTGTCGGTGATGAGCAGGGCTGCATTTAACTCGCTCAGCACTTGAGCGTTCTTCGTTTGATGGTCGTCCGTGACATTCGGTGAGGGCACCAAAATGGAGGGTTTTCCTACCACGGCAATTTCTGAGATGCTGATGGCACCTGCGCGTGAAACGACCAGGTCTGCGGCTTGGTAGGCATCGTCCATATCATAGATGAAAGGCGCATGAAAAATCCTCGGGGCGTTGGGGCCCAGGAATAGCTCGGGGTTGCTTTCTATGATTTGATGGATTTTCTCGGCATGGGATTTTGCGAAAGGAAGACCCATTTGCCAGATGATCTGAATATTTGCTTTTGCCAGTTGAACAAGGTTGTTGAAGATTGTTTGGTTAATGGTTCTGGCGCCCAGGCTTCCTCCGGTGATAAATAGCACGGGGAGCTTGGGTTGCAGTCCAAATTTTTGTCGAATTGCCGCCATCTCGTTTTCCATGGCCTGGGTGGAATTGGCAAGACTCCCTGATTCCGACTGATTTGCAGATTCCGATTTTTGTTTTCTGTTTTTATTGCCTAGGTCGATGATGTTCTGTCTCACGGGATTTCCGGTAAACTCCCAATTGCCCGCGGGGAAGAATTTTTCCATGCTTGGGAAGCCGGTGCAAACGAGAGCGGCACGACTTGCCACGAGGCGGTTGGTTAATCCGGCGAATCCATTTTGTTCTTGTAGGATGGTGGTTATTCCCATTCTCGAGGCCATAAAGCAAACGGGCAGGCTTGCGTATCCACCGGTGCCGATGACGGCGTTGGGTTGGAAATCGCGCAAGATTTTGCGTGCTTTCATGAAGCTTTGGATGGTTTTTAGTAAGACGATGATGTTTCTGGGTGAGGCGGAGCGTTTGAGTCCTTCAATGGGCAGGCCGATGATTTCGAAACCTTCTTTGGGGACTTTTTCCATTTCCATTTTGCCGATGGCACCTACGAAGAGGAATTGGGCTCCGGGAAATGGGATTTTTAGTGCATTGGCGATGGCAACCGCGGGAAAAATATGTCCGCCTGTTCCTCCGCCACTCAAAATGAATTTTGGCGGGAATGGATGTGGATTGCTATTTTTGGTGGAGGTTGTCATGCCTATGGGATTTATACGCCGGCGGTGAGGGTTTCTTCTTGTTGTTGTTTTTCTTCCTGCACGTATTTGGAAATTCCGAGGATGATTCCAAAGCCAATGCTATTCATGAATAGGCTGGTACCGCCCATACTTACGAGGGGGATTGTGAGGCCGGTTACGGGGAGTAAACCCACGGCAACGCCCATATTTACGAAGGCTTGTAGGCTCATTGAGAGTCCCAATCCCATGGCGACCAGCGCGCCGAAGGCGCGCGGGCTTTCGACGACAATTTTGAGACATCGGAACACCAATATCAAAAAGCAGCCGGCTACGATCAGTCCGCCAACCAAGCCATATTCTTCAATGATAATCGCAAAAATGAAATCGGAGTAGGGGTGGGGAAGGTAGTTGCGTTGTGTACTGTTACCGGGTCCTTTGCCAAAAACTCCGCCGGTAGCCACCGCGATTTTGGATTGCAGTTGCTGGTAATTCCCCGTGCCATCGTCCTTGCCAGTAAATGTCTCTATCCGCTTCTTCCATGTGGGAATACGGTTGCTCTCCATGCCTTCGGTGTTGATGTTTAGAAGTACCACAACCAAACATCCGATTGTAACCACACCACTAATGAACAAGATCATGAGGTACTTGAAATTTACACGTCCAATGAACATGAGAAGTCCGCAAGTGACAAAAACAACCAAAGATGTACTCAAATTCTCCGGTGCAATTAATATTACAACCACCAAGATATACGCCAACGTATTCCAAAAGACTTTTGGTGAATCAATCTCCTCTTGGTTCTTGCTTAAATATCTCGATATGTACATTACCAGAGAGAGTTTGGCCAAGTCTGATGGTTGAAAGGTGATGCCCAGCAATGGGATGGGAATGACCCGGGTGGCGTTGTTGATCTCCGAGCCTATAAATAGCGTGAGCACCAATAGGCCAATTGAAATGAGAAGTAAAATCTGTGATAGCCGCGAATAGTACTGGAAAGGAATGTGGTGGGTTAAATAGAGCAAAGCCAATCCAATGAGCAAAAACCCTGTATGGCGCAAAAAGTAAAACTCCGTATTGCCTCCCCTTTTGGAATAGGCCAATGTTCCCGTAGCGCTGTAAACGGCCAAAATGCCGAGCAATGACAGGATGATTACGACAAACCATATCCATCGGTCGCCTTTGAATCGAGAAGTGAAATTTGTCTCCATGGTTTTACTCGTTTTGTTGGATTGATTCTTTAATAATTTTGGCTATCAGGGACTTAAAGGTTCCTTACGGCTTCTTTGAATTGTCTACCCCGGTCTTCGTAGCTATCGAACAAATCGAAACTGGCGCAAGCGGGCGACAAGAGCACCACATCACCCCCTTCGGCCATGCGAGAAGCGACGTGAACGGCTTCTTTCGCGCTGCTGGTGTTGATGATAAGATCTACATCGCTTTGAAAAGCTTGATGCAATTTGATGTTGTCTAATCCCATGCAAATGATCATTTTGACCTTGCCTTTCACCAACGGTTTTAGGTCCGCATAGTTGTTGCCTTTGTCGATGCCACCGGCAATCCAAATCACTGGACGATCCATGCTTTCGAGAGCGTACCAAGCCGAGTTGACGTTTGTGGCTTTGCTGTCGTTGATGTAATCCACGCCGCCCACTTTTTGAACAAATTCAAGGCGATGTTCGGCGTTTTGGAAGTTTCCAAAGCTCTCGCGGATGCTGTCCTTGCGGACGTCCATTAGGCTTGCGGCGATGCCTGCTGCCATGCTGTTGTAGGCGTTGTGTTGCCCACGGAGTGTAAAATCTTGCATATCGAGTGTGTAGTTTTCTTTTGAATAAATATGAATGATGGAACCTTCGGCATACGCGCCACAGTCAAAGAATTGGCTGCCTTCGGTAAATTTTTGTGTTAAGCTGAATGGTATCGCATGTCCGCCAAAGGGGTTTCTTGCCATCGCCTCCAAAGTGAGTTCGTTGTCTGCGCAATAGATAAAGTGCTGGTTTGCCTTTTGATTCCTTGCGATGCGCATTTTGCTATTGGCATAGTCTTCTATGCGATAATTGTAACGATCCAAATGGTCGGGTGTGATATTGCACAAAATGGCGATTTCACAAGTAAATGTATCGAGGTAATCGAGCTGAAAACTGCTGATTTCAACCACGTAAATATCGAATGACTGCTGGGCGACCTGTCTAGCCAAGGACCGGCCGATATTGCCTGCCAAACCCACGTTGAGTCCGGCTTGTTTTAGCAAATGATACGTAAGTAGGGTGGTGGTGGTTTTGCCGTTTGTGCCGGTGATCCCAATCATTTTGGCTTTTGTATATCGGTAAGCCAATTCCAATTCATCGATAATTTCGATGCCTTTTGCTTTGGCGGCCTGCACGATGGGTGCTTTGTCTGGGATGCCGGGGCTTTTTACGATGCAATCGGCATTCAGGATTTTTTCTTCCGTATGCTGCTCTTGCTCCCAAGCGATGTTATGAAGGTTGAGTTCGTCTTGGTATTTGGATGCAATTTTGCCTTTGTCGGATACAAATACGTCCCAGTTTTGGGCTGCGCCCAAAACTGCGGCACCCGTACCGCTTTCGCCTGCCCCCAATATGACCAACCTCTTTCTCAACGCAGTTTAATCAATGCAATTGTTGCCAATACCAAAATGATGGTCACCAACCAGAATCGGATGGTGATTTTGCTTTCGGGAATGTTCTTTTTCTGGAAATGGTGGTGAAGGGGCGACATCAAAAAGATGCGTTTTCCCTCGCCAAAGCGTTTTTTGGTGTATTTGAAATAACCCACCTGCAGAATGACCGAGCCACTTTCGGCCAAGAAAACCCCGCAAAGAATCGGCAATAGCAATTCCATTTTGATGATAATCGCTACGGCCGCAATCGCGCCACCCAAAGCCATCGAACCGGTATCGCCCATAAATACCTGCGCAGGGTAGCCGTTGTACCAAAGGAAGCCGAGGCAGGCGCCGATCACGGCCGACATAAATATTACGACTTCTCCGGAATTGGGTACGTAGATAATATTTAAATATTCTGCCACTTTTATGTTTCCCGATGCGTAAGCCAAAATGCCCAATCCAACACCCACAATCGCCGTGGTTCCCGCAGCCAATCCATCAATTCCATCCGTGAGATTTACCGCATTCGTTACGGCCATCGAAATAAAAATGATCACCGGAACGTAAATGATCCAAGCATTGTGCGCTCCCGGAATCAAGTCGGAATAACTCAAATAATGCTTGGTGATAGGAAGGTTCGTGGTGAGCTCTAAGTGGTTGATGCTGTGGGTATAATCTATGGTTAAAGCGATAATTACCCCCAACATCAGCTGTCCGATCAACTTGGTTTTGGCCTTCATTCCCTCTTTGTCTTTCTTGAAAACCTTAATGTAATCGTCGATGAGTCCAATTACGCCCATCCATATCGTGCTCACTATCATTACGATAACATAGGGGTTACTCAATTTTGCAAACAAAAATGTGGGGATGAGGATGCTTAGGATGATGATGATTCCTCCCATGGTTGGGGTGCCTTTTTTCTGCATCTGACCTTCAAGACCCAGGTCGCGGATGGTCTCCCCAATCTGTTGTTTCTGCAACCATTCGATAATCCGTTTTCCGGCGATTAAGGCGATAAGCAAGCTGCTAATACCAGCCAATGCTGCACGGAATGAGATGTACTTGAAAACACCCGTTCCGGCATATCCGAGTTTGTCGAGGTGTTCAAAGAGGTAGTATAACATGGTTTAGTGGATTAACTTGAATGATTCTGAAACGATGAGTTTGTCGTCGAAGGGATACTTAACCCCTTGGATGTCTTGATAGGTCTCGTGGCCTTTTCCTGCCACCAAAATGATGTCGCCAGGATTGGCAAGCATGCAAGCCGTTTTGATGGCTTCTTTACGGTCGCTGATTTTTACCATTTTCTTGTAATGTTGCGGCGGTACACCGGCTTCCATTTGGTTGAGAATCTCCAAAGGGTCTTCCATGCGGGGATTGTCACTGGTCATGATCAATCGGTTGCTCATTTCGGCTGCGATTCTCGCCATTTCAGGCCGTTTGGTAATATCTCTGTTGCCTCCGCATCCCACTACGGTAATGAGATTTACGCCATTTTTTCGGATGTCGTTGATGGTCTGAATGACGTTTTTTAGGGCGTCAGGCGTATGCGCGTAGTCCACAATTGCGGTGATTCTTTGCGGTCCGCGGAGCACTTCGAATCGACCATTTACCTTGCCCAAGGCACTCATTTGGATGGGCAATTCCTCATCGCCATCGGTGAGTAAGAAAGCCGTGGCATATACTGCGCAGAGGTTATATGCATTGAATCCTCCAATCAGGGGCGACCAAAATTCGGTGTCGTTCAAGTGCAACTGCATTCCCGTGAAGTCATGTTCGCTCACTTTTACCGTGAAATCGGCCATTTGTTTCATCGCATAGGTGTATCGCATGGCCTTTGTATTCTGCAACATCACCATCCCGTTTTTGTCGTCCTTGTTGGTAACGGCAATTGCGGTGCTCGGCAAGCCATCAAAAAACTGTTTTTTGGCCTTGATATAGTTGTCGAACGTTTTGTGATAATCCAAGTGATCGTGGGTGATATTCGTAAAAACCCCTGCCGCAAATGGCACGCCTGCGATGCGTTGTTGGTCTACCGCGTGGGAGCTCACTTCCATGAAGCAATGACTGCAATCGGCGTCGGCCATCTTTGCCAATAATTCATGCAAAGCCACGATGTTCGGTGTGGTATGAGTGCTTGGAATGATGGTTTGTTCAATGCGATTTTCAACCGTAGATATGAGTCCACAGCGGTTGCCGCGAAGGGTGAAAAGGTCGAACAGCAACGTGCTTACAGATGTTTTTCCATTCGTTCCGGTAGTCCCTACGATGCAGAGATTTTCGGCTTTTCGGTCATGGAAATTGAGGCACATTTCGCCCAGGGTATTCGCCACGTTGTCCACCAAAACATAGCAAACATTGGGATTGAGTTGTGCGGGTAGCGTGGAGCACAGGATTCCCGTAGCTCCGTTTTCGATACAACTTTCGATGAATTGATGTCCGTCTACCGTGGTTCCAGGCATGGCCGCGTACAAATGACCTGCATGAATGTTGCGGCTATCAATTTGTAATCCATGGATGGGGGTGCCCGGGTTTCCGTGGATGGCGATTGGCGACTGTTTGCCCAAAAGTTGACTTATCGTTTTCATTCGATGGGCTTAAGGGTGAGTGAAACAGGGGGTGTATTTTCGTTGATTTTGGTTTTGGGCGACGGGGATTGCTCGGTGATTCTGCCATAGCCGATGTAGTTTACTTTTAGTCCCAAATCGCTCAAAATCTTCAACGCATCGCGAAGTCCCATACCCCTGAGGTCTGGCATAAAACCGGGTGTGACCATGACGGGCTTGAGTTTTAATGAATGGGCTTCTTTGGTGGATTCAATGTAGTTGACGGTGGTGATGACGCCCGAATCCGCGGCCAGTACTTTTGAGCTGATGCCAAGCTCGTTCAGAACCAATTTGGTCTTGTTCAAATTGCCCTTGAGGATTCCCGGTACTTGGGGCAGACTGGCAATATTCAAAGCGGGCTGAACTTTGATGTGTGTGCTGTAAATCCGATCGCTGATATTTTTGAAGATGGGTGCCGCGATTTGGGCTCCGGAATACCGACCACTTTTTGGGTTGTTAACCACCACTACGATGGTATATTCTGGATTGTTTGCGGGGAAAAATCCAGCAAAGGAGGCTTGGAATTGTTTGTTGTTTTCTTCGTTGTAGCCGCCCGGTCCTTTGTTTAACCAAGAGGTGCCCGTTTTTCCGGCAATTTTGTAATTTTCCGATCTGATTTCTTTGGCGGTGCCGTGTTCCACAACTTGAACAAGCATGTTTGTTACAGCGTTTGCCGTGGCTGCGCTGAAGGCCTTTTCTTTTAATACAGTGGGTTCGATTTTGGAGAGTGTTTGACCTTCCAAGCGAATTTCTTTCACCATATAGGGTTGCATCATTTTGCCTTTATTGGCGATGGTGTTGTACAGCATTAATACCTGCAGGGGCGATAAATTGCTGGAATATCCGATGCTCAAAGAAGGCAAACTTGTGCCGCTCCAACTGGCATCCTCTGGCGTTGGGATTTTGGGACTGTTTCCACTGGGGATGTCGAATTTGGGCTTGATGTGTAAGCCCAGGTCTAAGATGTGATTGGTGAACTTCTCGGGGTTCTTTTTGTAATACTGCATTACAAATTTGCTTGTGCCGATGTTCGAAGAATATTGAAGGCATTCGCCCAAGGTGTAGAATCGCTTTGGTGGCTTTTTTGAATCTTCCCAGGGTTTGTCGTACCAAGTCCATTTTCCCCAATTGTTGTCGATGCTGTCTGTCAGTTTTACATACCCATCTTCCAACAATGCGATGGCGGATACCACCTTAAACGTAGAGCCAGGTTCGGTAAATTCGCTCACTGCGTAGTTTTGGGTTTCGTAATATTTGTTGTCTTCGCCTCGGGTTAAATTGGCCATGGCTTTGATGGCGCCAGTTTTGGTCTCCATTACAATCACGCAGCCATGATCGGCCGATTCGGCTTCTAGTCCTTTTTGCAAGCTGTATTGGGCGATGTCTTGAATGCGAACGTCTAGCGTTGTTACGATGTCTTTTCCGTTGATTGGCGGTTGGTTGTTTCCGATTTGAATGGGTCTCCAAATATGGCCGCTCATGCGTTGTTGCATAATTCTGCCGTTTTTGCCCCTAAGAAGCGTGTCGAATGCCCCTTCGAGTCCCACGCTGGTCTTGTCTTTGATGTACCCGATGGTTCTTTTGGCGAGGTCGCCCATGAAATACATGCGTTTTCCTTTTTCTTCGTACCAAATGCCGCCTTTGAATTTGCCATCACGTGCGATGGGCCAAGTTTTTATGGCTTTGATCTGTTCGTAACCCAAATCCTTGGCAATTTTGAGGTAGCGGGTTCGGCGCTCTCTGTGTTTGATGAGGTATTCCTTCCATTCAGACGCATTTCTTTCAGGGAACATTTTGGCGCTCAGCTGAGAAAAACTGTCGATTTTGGCCAAGAAAATTTTGGTGGTCAGACCGTCGGCCCGCAAATCAAAAATCACATCGTACTTGGGGACACTGGTGGCTAAAAGGCTGCCATCGTCGGCGTAGATATTGCCGCGCAATGCCTCCACTTCTTTGATACGGGTGTTTTTCTCGCTCATTTGCTCCGCAAAAGCCTTGTCGGTTCCCATTTGCAGTTTGATGGCCGCGGTGAAAATGGCGACAACAAATACGATAAGTAAAGACAAAACCACATAGGCACGCACCAAAATGATTTTCCGCGAATTGACTTTAGTCTTGTTCATGGGGTTTTACGATTTTGATGGGTGGGGTAGTAATCTCTTTGAGTCCGCTGCCTTCCAATCTCTTGCTGAGTTCACTTTGCTTGCTGGCGTTGGTGATCTGGCTTTCGAGGCTGATTCTTTCACTGTGCAACTCTTTTAGTTCTTTGGTGAGTTCTTCTTTCCTCCGAATGGCTTTGTTGGCGTGATGTGAATTGTAGATATAGAATAACATCAACGCGAATCCCACCATGGCAAATTTGATCCAGCTCCACATGGGGATACTGGTCTCATGGGCAGATTGCGGCTCATCGGCAACGGGGTCTCCCATCACCGTTTGCGGATCTATGTCGGCGTTCAAGAATGGGTTCTCTTCCATGTGTTGCGTACTCCTATTCTCATTTTTGCGCTTCTTGCGCGTTTGTTGCTTTCGATTTCGGCTTCATCAGGGGTGATGGCCGCATTCGTTATATTGTCAAAGGGTTTGCTGATGTGTCCATACAGGTCGGTATGTCGATTCCCTTCCAAATTCCCCGTTTGAAACAGGTGTTTTACCAATCGATCTTCGAGGGAGTGGTAAGAAATGACGACCAGTTTGCCGCCGGGTTTGATGAGGGTTTCGGCATCGTTGAGAAGGGTTTCAAGGACTTCCATTTCTTTGTTTACGGCGATGCGAAGGGCTTGAAACACTTGACTCAAATATTTGGCGGGTGTTTTGCCTGGGGTGCATGGGGCGATGGCGTTTTTGAATCCTTGAATTGTGGATAGGTCTTTGCTGCCTCTGCTACGAATGATAATGTCGGACAGTCTCCGTGCGTTTGGAATTTCTCCGTACTGTTTAAATAGGTGATTGAGTTCCTTTTCAGAAGAATTTTGAACGATTTGGGCCGCGGAAATGGGGGTTGAGTTCGACATTCGCATGTCGAGAGGTCCATCCAGTCGGTGTGCAAACCCTCGTTCCCCGACATCAATTTGGTGTGAGGAGATGCCCAGATCGGCCAGTATGCCATCCACGGGTGCGGCTTTTAAAAATTCGAGGTATTGCTTGGTAAATTGGAAATTGTGGTTCACCAAAGTGAATCGAGGGTCTTGGGGCGCGCGGGCGATGGTGTCTTCGTCTTGATCGAAGGAGATGAGTTTGCCTTTGCTTGAAAGTTTGTTGAGTATGGCTCGACTGTGTCCGCCGCCACCGAAGGTGACGTCTACATAGGTGCCGTCTGGGTTGGTTACCAGGGCGTCCACGCTAGGGTGGAGTAGGACGGGGTTGTGATAGTCGTACATAGCAAACAGGTTGCCAACGGCCCGATGCGCTACTTAACCTTGGT